>JAGAUC010000193.1 GCA_017621015.1 Clostridia bacterium
GCCGAAAGAATTTTCAGTATATGCGTGGCCGCTCCAAGGAGCGCAGACAGATGACCTACTATTCCGGTGTGCTTGTCGATAAGGATGCGGCAAAGGAGGTCCGCATTTTCGATCTCGGTAACACCTTTGTGGAAAAGTACAAAAACGTATTCGATCATTATTATAAGGGGCTTTACCGTCTTGTCGTCAGCGAAAGCATTTGGGCGGTGGTCATTTCCGTTCTTTCCGCCGTGGTCAACTGCCTGTTTTATCTGCTGGTTGCCTACCGCGTGTTTGAAGGCAGATATATGATCGGTGATTATTCTCTGTATACGGGGGCGCTGGTTTCGATCGCTAGCAACATCGCCACGCTGATCACCACGTCGACTACCATCTACGAGGGTACGCTGTTTATTGACAACCTCATATCCTTTATGAAATCCAAGCCGAGCATCAAGGCACAGACGGACACGCCCGTGCCGATCAAGCGCGGCAAGCATACCATCGAATTTGAAAACGTAAGCTTTTCGTATCCGGAAACCGAAAAGCAGGTGCTTTGTGGCGTCAGCTTCCGCATTGAGGCAGGCGAGAGCGTAGTGCTTGTCGGTGTCAACGGTGCAGGAAAGACTACGCTAATCAAGCTTCTCACGCGCCTGTATGACCCGACCGAGGGACGCATCCTTCTGGACGGCGTCGATCTGAGGGAATACGAGCCACGGGAGCTGTACGATATTTTCGGCACCATTTTCCAGGACTTCACCAAGTACGCGTGCAGCGTTTCCGAGAACATTATGTTTGGTGACGTTTCCTTGCCGCACGACGAAAAACGTGTGCGTGAGGCGGCCGTGGCGGCCGATGCCGATGGCTTTATCGGGGCTCTGCCGAACGGATACGATACGCCGCTTATGCGTATCTTTGAGAAGGACGGCATTGAGCTTTCGGGTGGCCAGTGGCAAAAGCTTTCGGTGGCGCGTGCCTTCTACAGCGACTCGGATGTGCTCATTCTCGATGAGCCCACCGCCTCGCTCGATGCACTGGCCGAGCAGGAGATCTACAGACAGTTTGACGAGCTGAGAAGGGATAAGACCACCATCTTTGTCTCGCATCGCCTGTCCAGCGCCACGTCGGCGGATAAGATCATTGTCCTTGACGGCGGCGTGCTCGTGGAGGAGGGCAAGCATGGGGAGCTGATGGCCAAGGGCGGCCGTTACTATGAGCTGTTTACCACGCAGGCCAAGCATTACGTGGAGTCTGTAAAGACGGATGAATGATTCCATAAAATATGCGCGGAAAGAAAATTTCTTTCCGCGCATATTTTTTCCTTTCCCTCACAAAATAATGTCGAAGGAAATATTCTGTTAATGATGATTAAAAAAGCAGAGGATTCGGCAACAATAGGGTGACCGAAGCATCAAATGCCCAAAGGAGGGAAAGAAAATGAGTGTTAAACGGGGCGATATTTATTATGCGGATCTCAGTCCGGTCGTAGGCTCGGAGCAGGGAGGTCTCAGACCTGTCCTGATCATTCAGAACGACATAGGCAACCGTTACAGTCCTACGGTGATCGCGGCGGCAATTACATCCAGAATGACCAAAACGCATTTGCCGACGCATATCGATATTTATGCGGAGCGCGCGGGTCTTGCCAAGGACTCGGTCGTGCTTCTGGAGCAGGTGCGAACGCTGGATAAGCGGCGTCTGCGCGAGAAGATGGGGCACCTTGACGACGAGGTGATGAGCGTGGTCAACTCGGCCATTGCCGTCAGCTTTGGTCTAAATGGCGGGGATGACGGAAAAAACCGGGGCGGCATGGAATGAAAAGGCTTCAAATTCGGAAAATCTTAAAAAATTGGACTTGAAATGTTTTCAAAAATATTTTATAATATTTTTTGAGATTTTCCGGATACAGGAGAAAAAAGATGTATTTTAAGCAAACCTTTGAAACGCGGTGGCACGATACCGACGCCAACCGCTTTTTGCGTCCCGGCGCCATTCTGACGTACCTTGAGGAGACCTCGGGGATACATATGCGACACGTCGGCAAGAGCCTGGATGACGTGCGCGACCGCGACGGACTTGCCTTTATTCTCTCCAAGATCGGCATCAACTTTTATGCCCCCATCTCACCCTTCCGTGAGATCACGGTGGAGACCTGGGTCAACGAGGGAAAGGGCTATTCCTCGGTGCGAAATTTCCGACTTTACGATGGGGACAAGATCGCGGTCGAGGCTGCCTCGATCTGGGCGCTGATCGACCTTTCCAAGGAGTTTCCCGTCAAGCTGGAGCGCTTTGATTTCGGCTTTTCGTTTGAAGAGGAAACGCTTGACGGCGTTTCCACGCGCTTCCATATCCCCAAGGATTTTGCTCTTGAGGAGGCAGGGGAGAGGCGCATTGCCTACAGCGATATTGACTACAATATGCATATGAACAACACCCACTATCCCGATATGCTCTGCGACTTTTTGCCGGGTATGCAGGAAAACCGTGTGAGCCATATGACGCTTTCCTTCCTGCGCGAGGCTCCGTATGAGCAAACGCTCCGCGTACTTCGCGGTAAGCGTGAGGACGGCGGCTGGTTTATGAAGACCAAAAACAGCGCTGACGAGACCTGCCTTGAGGCCGAGGTAAC
>JAGAUC010000194.1 GCA_017621015.1 Clostridia bacterium
CGGAGGGAATGGGATATTTCAACGCCGCATATGAGATCTATGCACTCTTTTTCGTAATATCGACAGCCGGGCTCCCGATCGCGGTTTCCATTTTGATCTCGGAGAGCCTTGCGGCAGGAAAAGGAAGAAACGTGGACAAGATACACAGAGTTTCCTTTACGCTGTTCGCCGTGATTGGTGTGATCGGATCGCTTGCTATGAGCTTCGGTGCACGGATGTTTTCAGGATTTTTGGAGACACCGAAGGCGACACTGGCCATTCTTGCCATCTCTCCAACGGTTCTTTTGGTTTGTATATCGGGCGCGATGCGCGGCTTCTTTCAGGGCTATCAGAATATGAAGCCCACGGCGGTATCTCAGGTCATCGAAGCGCTTGGTAAGCTTGTGCTTGGGCTTCTGTTTGCCATCCTTGCCAAAAAAGCAGGGAAGGAAATTCCGCAATGTGCTGCCTATGCGGCGCTTGGCATCACGGCCGGGAGCCTTTTGTCGACGGTTTACTTGCTTCTGAGCCGACGGATTGCCCATTTTTCCTGTCCTGACACCTTACGGTTAACGGAAACCGATTCCAGCTGGCGCATTCTACGGCATCTTGTGCTTTTGGCCGTCCCGGTAACTCTCAGTACATCACTTTCCGGACTTACCCGTGTGGTGGATATGAGTATGATCCTTCGTCGGCTGGGAAATTTAGGGTACACAAGTTCCGTCCTTGCTTCCATGTACGGAAGCTATAGCACGCTTGCGGTACCGATCTACAATCTTCCGTCCTCGTTTGTTGCCGGAATCTCCCTGTCGTTGGTGCCGATCCTGACAGAGGCGGCAGAAGCGAAAAGGGAAAGGCAAAGTGCGGAGCTGGTGGAGGCCTCTTTGAAAATGTGCCTCTTTCTGTCTCTGCCGAGCTCGGTGGGGATGGCTTTGTTTTCAAAGCCCATTCTTTCGCTTTTGTTTGCGGGAGAGCAATCCTCTGTGGCGCTTGCCGCACCGCTCCTGAGCACGCTCGCTTTTTCGGTTTGCTCCTCTTGTCTTATGGGAATAACCAACGCCATCCTGCAGGCTTATCGCAAGGCCATGCTCCCGATTTTTTCGATGCTGATCGGTACGGCCGTCAAGGTAATCACTGCGTATGTCTTAATGGGGATCCCTTCGGTGGGAATTTACGGCGCAGCTGTCAGTACACTGATTTGTAACACGGTGACTGTGGGGATGAATTTTTATTTTATCGACCGATATGCCGGAGTGAAATATAATCTGATAAAGCTTTCCGTTCCGCCGATGCTGGCTTCTTTGGCTTCGGTTGGAGCAGCGTTTTGGGTCTGGCGGTTGCTTTGTGAAAAGACGGCACTTCTTACAAGCGGATTTTTGCTGTCTGTTCTTCTCGCGATACTTTTATATTTTTGGCTTGGTGGAAAATTGGGGGTATATGGACCTCGCGAGGTGCGGATGCTTCCGGGCGGAGAGCAAATACTTGGGCTTTTGATGAAATTGGGATGTATAAACAGAAAGGATACAGAAAATGAACAGAGAGGAAACAATAAAGGCGCTTCTTTTAAAGCAGAAATATGATTTTGACGATCTTATGACGGTCGTGCGCATTCTCCGCGGCGAGGGCGGTTGCCCGTGGGACCGCGAGCAAACGCACGCCAGTATACGAAATGATTTCATCGAGGAGACCTATGAGGTCATTGAGGCAATCGATACGGAAAATCCGACGCTTATGCGCGAGGAGCTGGGCGATGTAATGCTTCAGGTGGTCTTTCATACACAGATCGCTGAGGATGAAAAGCAATTTTATATGGATGACGTGACCACGGAGATCTGCCGCAAGCTCATCCACCGTCATCCGCACGTATTTGCCGATGTGAACGTGGAAAATTCCTCCGAGGTCTTGAAAAACTGGGAGGCAATCAAGAGTGATGAAAAGAGTCGAAAGACGGTCACCGATAAGCTGACAGCCATTCCGCCCATGCTTCCCGCGCTGATGCGCGCTTCCAAGGTGGGAAAGAAGGCATCCTGCTTTGATTTCCCGGATGCGCAGAGCGTGATGGACAAAATTTCCGAGGAGTTGGTTGAGGTTTCCGAGGCGATGGAGACAGGAGACAAGGAGGATATTACCGAGGAAATTGGTGACCTTCTTCTCAGCATCACAAGCCTGTGCCGTAAGCTGGACGTGGATGCGGAAAATGCCTTGAGGCAGGCAACCGACAAATTTATCGACCGTTTTCATAAGGTGGAAGATGAGGTTCTTTCGCAAAAAAGAGAAGTGGCGGATTGTACTTTAGAGGAATTGGACGCTATTTGGGGTAAAATAAAGAAAAAATAGAAGAAATTTCATAAAAAATTGGTAAAAATGCAAAAAAACCCCTTGATTTTTCAAAAAAAAGATGATATAATAAGAAAAAAGTACCGCTTGCGGTGCAAAAAAAAGAAAGGTGCATGATTATGAACAAGACACAGCTCGTTGAAGCAATCGCAGCTTCCGCAAATCTCAAGAAGAAGGACGCAGAGGCAGCTCTTAACGCCTTCACCACCGTTGTTGCAGACGCTCTTAAGAAGGGCGAAAAGGTTCAGCTTATCGGTTTCGGTACTTTCGAGGTTAAGACTCGCGGCGAAAGAGTTGGCCGTAACCCCAAGACCGGCGAGGCTATCAAGATTGCCGCTTCCAAGACTCCCGCTTTTGTAGCAGGCAAGGGCCTTAAGGATTCCATTAAGTAATTAGTAAAGAATGATTAGAATCGGGCAGGTAGAGCGCAACGCTTTGTCTGCCTGATTCTATTGGAGAGAAAATGAGACTGGATAAATATTTAAAGGTTTCGCGAATCATCAAGCGAAGAACGGTGGCCAACGACGCCTGCGACGCGGCGAGAATTGCCGTGAACGGTCGTACGGTCAAGGCATCGTATCAGGTAAAGGTTGGCGACGAGATCGAGGTGTCCTTTGGTGGTCGCTCACTTCGCGTTCGCGTAAAGGATGTTCGTGAGCAGGTCGGAAAGAACGATGCAGACACCCTTTACGAGGTGATCGACGAGCAATAGGCATATCTGCCGCGCCCCTTTCATAAATTGTAGTATTCTGATGTTTGGAGGGGCTTATGAACGAGGCGCAGGGTATGCGAGACAAGAGTGTGCACGAGATCCGTGTAACCAACCGAAAGCAAATGACTGTTGATGGCGTGAAGGACGTGATCGGCTTTGACGAAACGGAGGTTCACCTGCTGACGGCACTTGGGGATATGACAATCGAGGGAAGTGACCTTCGAGTGAAGGTGTTGGACGTGGAACGCGGCGTTGTTTCGCTGGAAGGGCGAGTTGACGGCATCTTTTACTCGGATGGCGCGAGTGAGGAGAAACGTAGCTTCTGGTCGCGGTTTATCAAATGAAAACCGAGCCACTTGTTCTTTTTCGCCTGCTTGTTCTTTCCTTTTCATGCGGCTTTCTTCTGGCGTTTGGTCGCGATCTGATTCTCTTTTTTTGCCGTATATTGACAAAACTGTTTAGGCGGAGGGAATTTTCTTACAAGACAAACACGGTTTTACAGATGCTGCAGGATTTGCTGTTTTGTCTGGCTGTCGGCTTGACGCTTGCCATTCTCCTTTTCTATTACAGTGAAGGGAGAATTCGCGCCTTTTCCGTGCTTTCGTTGCTTTTGGGATTTTTCCTGTATCGGATCGGCATGGCAAAGCCAATTGGCCGTTTTTCGGTGCTGGCCTCGGACAAAATTGCGTGTTTTATTCTTTGGCTGATTTCACGCCTTGCGCGGCCACTTATTCGGCTTTGGCTTGGTCTGTGTAAATGGATCGCGAGGCCCTTTGTGGTGTACGGAAAAAGGATACGTGAACGCCGTCTGCAAAGATATC
>JAGAUC010000195.1 GCA_017621015.1 Clostridia bacterium
ATGCGTTTGAAAAGAAAATATACGACTTTGCTTACCGAAGGTAGATTGAATGAATACCTACACGCCATTGATATTCAAGCTCACGAATTGCTCGATGACATAATTCCTCGTCTTACGGAAGAACGTGGCATAGACAAAGCCTTGAAGGCTCACAATGCACGTCTACGTTTATCTTTCCGAAAACGGTGTTTATATCGGAGAAATAATCAACTAAATACATTAGGGTGTCGCATCATGCGGCACCCCATTTTTGTTTTCTCACTTGTCGGATTTTCCATCACCAATCCTGACCACTCGCCGTCGCGTGTCGTCGCTTATCACCTACGCGAGACGAAAACGGCAATCGGAATAAAAATCAGGTTGGTCGAGCTTGATTTTTGGTTGGGCTTGTGCCAAAATGCTTTTGGTACATACGGTAGAAGTCGCTGTAATTTTCATACCCCACCTGCACGGCAACGCTTGTGGGATTTTGTCCGTCACGTATCAGTCCTGCGGCATAGGCCATTTTCTTTTGCAGAATATACTGCTTGGTGGAGACCTTCATTTTTTCCTCAAACAGATGGCAAACCGAGGACTTGGATCGCGAGCAGTGGCGAGCCAGATCGTCAAGCATGATTTTCTCGCAAAGGTGTTCCTCTATATAGGAAAGAATCTTTTTCAAAAAACTGTCTTCCTCGGCCTCACTGTCGGTCAACTCGGTCTGCGCGTTGTTATAAAGGATCTGTATCATCAAGCTGTTGGCAAGAGGTGCGTAAAAATCGGACTCCTTTTCCTTACATATCTTTTTTAGGTCGCGGATCTGCGGAGAACTGGATATGATGACGGTATCCCTGTTTAGAAGTCTTGGGCGCAGTCTACTTGGAATGGCCTCGGGATCGAACATAGCCGTAATCCTTCGGTACGCGCCTTTGCGGTTTGTGATAACGGTGTGGTAGGCGAGAGGTGGAACGAGGATGCTCTCTCCCTCGGTCAGACGGTAGTTTCTGCCCTCAAGCACGATGCTGATATTGCCCTCCAGTACGGCCAGCATCTCAAAGCGTGCATGACAGTGATTTTCCCAAAGCACCGTACTGTCGATGGAGCTCTCGATATATTCAAATTCAAAAGTCTCGGTCTTGAAAGCGTAAGTCATGGCGTTCCCCTCCTTTTTCTATATTTTATCATGTGTTTGCAAGAAAAGCAATATATATTGCAAATTTTAATATAGAAATTGCTTTTATTTCGTGATAAAATGTTGTCGTAAAAAACGAAAGGACGTTTTGAAAATGATTCAGAATTCCATTCAAGTCGGCAGGCAAACCATCCAAAACCGCGTGGTGCTTCAGCCGATGGAGGGCTGTGACTGTAACCTTGACGGAAGCCCGAGTGAGCTAACGCGCGAAAAATATATCAAGGCTGCCCAAAGCGGCGCGGGTGTGATCTGGTTTGAGGCAAATGCGGTTTGCCCCGAGGGGCGCACCAATCCGCGGCAGATGATGCTGACTAAACAGAATCTGCCAAAATTCAAGGCGCTTCTTGATGAGATGCGCCGTGTGGCTGAGGCGGAGTGCGGTGTAAAGCCCATATTTATTCTTCAGCTTACCCATTCGGGTAGACAGAGCATCATTCCTATGATTGCTTACCGCCACCCGATCTATGAAGAAAAAAGACCCGTTACCGATGAGAATATTGTGAGTGACGAATATCTCGATGCCTTGCCCGAAAAGTACGTGGCATCGGCAAGGCTTGCGGCAGAGGCAGGCTTTGACGGCGTGGACGTCAAGTCCTGTCATGGCTATCTTTTTCAAGAGCTTTTGTCGGCTTTTAACCGAGAAGGAAGATACGGGGGAAGCTTTGAAAACCGAACGAGATTTTATCTGGACTGCTTCCGTGCGGTGAGAGACGTTCTTCCCGACGGTATTCTCTTAACCTCGCGCCTGAGCGTTGTGGATATGGTACCAAAGCCTTACGGCTTCGGCACGACCGAGCAAAACGAGGTGGATCTCCGTGAGCCCGACCGTCTGCTTGCGATGCTGGTGGACGAGGGGCTGCAGATGCTCAACGTTACGCTGGGCAATCCGTATTACAATCCTCACGTCAACCGACCCTACCGCAAGGGCGCATATACGCCGCCCGAATCTGCGGAGCAAGGCCTTTCGCGCTTTGTCACGATCGAGAAGCACATCAAGGAGCGGTTTTCGGATCTCGTTCTTGTTGGCTCGGGGCTTTCCTATTACCGAGAGGATTTAATGGAGCAATCTGAAAAGCAATTGGCAGACGGTGTATGTGACCTTGTGGGCTACGGCAGAATGTGGCTGGCGTATCCTATGTTTTTCAGAGATCATTTGGTGGGACGGTTTGAGGCCAAGAAATGTTGTCTTGCTTGCTCAAAGTGTACCGAGCTGATGCGAAACAAAAAGGTTTCGGGTTGCGCGGTATTTAACGAATATTACAGAAATCTTTATAAGGAGATTCAAAAATGAAAACGGCAATTGTTACGGGAGTTCTTGGAGGAATCGGAAAGGAGAGCGCGCTTGCACTTTGCCGCGCAGGATACGCAGTAGTTGGTATGGACGTGATAGATTCTACCGATCTTGCGGCGTTTGACGGATATGATTTCATCTATGTCAAGGGCGATCTTTCGAGTGCCGAATCGAGAAGGGCTTTGGTCGCTACAGCAGTACAGCGGGGCGAGCTTTCGGCACTTATCAACGTGGCGGGCGTGGCCCCCAAGGTGCGCCGCGATATTTTGGAAATGACCGAGGAAAGCTACGACTTTGTCATGGGCATCAATACCAAGGGTACGCTCTTTTTGACACAGGCAGTGGCCAACGAAATGATAAGGCAGGGGCAGGGTGGCGCGATCGTCAATATCTCGTCCTGCTCGGCGTACACGAGTTCGACGAGCCGCGGAGAATATTGCATCTCCAAGGCGGGTGTTTCGATGATCACAAAGCTGTTTGCCGATCGATTGGCGGCGGAGGGGATTTTGGTCAACGAGATCTGTCCCGGCATCATCGCCACGGGTATGACGGCGGCGG
>JAGAUC010000196.1 GCA_017621015.1 Clostridia bacterium
ATGCGTCCGGTAAAGGAACAGAAGGGAAAAGCACAAAATGAGACTTCTTATCTATTTTGAAAATCAGCAACAAAAGGAGCCCATCCGGTATTCGCTCAAGATGCTGGTGCGCAGAGCGGTGGAGGCTACTCTTGCCTATGAAAATATCAAGGATGACTGTGAGGTTTCGGTCACCTTTTGCGACAATCAAGAAATTCGTGAGATCAACAAGCGCTTTCGCAACATAGACCGCGAGACCGACGTGCTGTCCTTCCCGTTATTTGATGACGACGGAATGGACGCGCACGTGGAGGAGCTCAATTGTGTGCTGGGTGACATCGTGCTTTCGCTGGAGAAGGCACGCGCGCAGGCCGAGGAATTCGGACATAGCTTTGAGAGGGAGGTCGCCTTCCTCACGGTACATTCGGTGCTCCACTTGCTCGGATATGATCACGAGACGGGCGAGGAGGACGAGCGGGATATGCGCCACCGCCAGAGCGAGATCGTGGACAAGCTTGGGCTTTCGGTAAAATAAAAGGAAAAGGAAACACATATGAAAAAGACAGGATTTATTGCCATCGTAGGACGTCCGAATGTCGGAAAATCCACGCTGATGAATCAGATTTTGGGGGAAAAGGTGGCCAGTGTCTCGGCCAAGCCTCAGACCACGCGCAACCGCATTCTCGGCATTTATACGCGCGGTGAGGAGCAGTTCGTTTTCCTGGATACGCCGGGGATTCACAAGCCAAAGAACCGCCTTGGCGAATATATGGTGGGTGCGGCCAATTCCTCGCTCCACGATGCCGACGCGGTGGTGCTCGTGGTGGACGTGGGTAAGGAGCCGTCGGCAGTCGAGGAGGATGTGATCGCGTATCTGCAAAAGTCAAGGATCCCCTCGGTGCTTGCGCTCAATAAGGTGGATCTGTATCAGAGAGAAAAGATCGCCGAGACCATTGCCGCCTACGCCGCCAAGTACAGCTTTGACGCCTTTGTGCCGATCTGCGCCAAGAACGGTGGGAAGGTGGTGGAGCTTTTGGACGAGTGCGCGAAATTCCTCGCCGAGTCCGAATGGATGTTCCCGGAGGATATGATCACCGACCAGCCCGAGCGTCAGATCGCGGCCGAGGTCATTCGCGAGAAGATCCTTCGCACCACCGACCGTGAGGTTCCGCACGGAACGGCGGTCGTGATCGAGGAGTTTACCGACGAGGGTACCATGATCCGCATCCGCGCGGAGATCTTTTGCGAGAAGGAGTCGCACAAGGGCATTCTTGTCGGCAAGGGCGGCGCCAACCTCAAGCTGATCGGAAGCTATGCCCGTCAGGATCTTGAGAAGTTCTTTGGCACCAAGGTGTATCTCAACCTTTGGGTCAAGGTCAAGGAAAACTGGCGCGACAGCGTGGGTATGGTGACCAACTTCGGGTACAACAAGAAGGAAGATTATAACTAAGGAAGGAAATGTGCGGTGCAGTATACGGTTGATGGACTGGTAATACGCGAGAGCGATGCAGGCGAGAACGATAAGCGCCTGGTTTTGCTCACGCCCGACCGTGGGCGGATCAGCGTCCTTGCCAAGGGCGCTCGCTCGCTGAAGAGCAGGTATATGAACAGCACCGCGCTTTTTACCTACGGAAATTACGAGATCACCGAGCGCGGCGAGCACGCGTGGCTTTCGGGTGCGTCGGTGATCGAGTCCTTTTACGGCATTCGTAATGACATTGAGCGGCTGGCGCTGGCGTCCTACATTGTGGACGTGGTTTACGAGCTTTCGGGCGAGTCCGAGGGCGCATGTGATATGCTGCGGTTGGCGCTCAATACGCTGTTTGCCATTGCCAACGATTACAAGCCGCGTCCGCTGATAAAGGCGGTCTTTGAGTTCCGCGCAATGACCATGTCGGGCTACCTTCCCAACCTTGAGGCTTGCTCAGCTTGCGGCAAGACCCGGGGGAGCTATATGTATCTTGACGTGATGAACGGCGAGATGAAGTGCGCCGAATGCCTACATACCGTGGAGCTGAAAAAGACGGTGGCCGAGGACGAGATCCGCGATGCGCGTATCCTTTCACCGCTTGGCGGCGGTGCGCTGGCGGCGGCGCGGTACATCATTGAGGCTCCCATCGAACGGCTGCTTTCCTTCCATCCCGAGGACATCACGATCTCCGAGCTTGCGAGAATGAGCGAGACCTACCTTTTGCATCACCTGGAGCGCAGCTTTTCCTCGCTGGATTTCTATCGTAACGTAACAAAAATGTAGGAATAAATATGGACGAAAAGAATTTACACACACTGGAATTTACCAAAATACGTGAGATGCTGGCGACCTATGCCCTCACCGAGGGGGCTAAGGCGCGTGCACTCGCGCTGTTGCCTGCCAAGGACCCCATAGAGGCAAGGCTTCTTCAGACGCAGACCACCGACGCCAGACGCCTCATTGACCAGAAGGGCATGCCGTCCTTCGGCATGGTCAAGGACATTGCCGACGCCTGCGAGCGCGCGGACAAGGGGGCAACCTTAAGCATGGGTGAGCTTTTGGCGGTTGCAAACGTGCTTCGCACCTCGCGCTCTCTTTTGGAATATATCCGCACAAATAAGCTGTTTGAGACCTCGCTTGACGAGATCTTTGAGCGCCAGATGCCGAGCCGCA
>JAGAUC010000197.1 GCA_017621015.1 Clostridia bacterium
AACGTGACCAAACTGACCGGAACCACCGTTCTGCTTCTTATGACGACCTTCAACGTCGCAAGGCTTGGTGATCTTCTCGCGGTAAGCGATCTTGGGCTCACCGAGGACGATGTTGACGCCAAAGCGAGCCTTGAGCTTGGCCACAAGGACTGCCAGGTGCATGTCACCAAGACCCGAGATCAGCATCTGCTTGGTCTCGGCGTTGTTTTCATATGCCAGCGTAAGATCTTCCTCAAGAAGCTTGGCAATTCCCTGCGAGATCTTGCCCTCGTCGCCCTTAGCGGCAGGAGCCATCGACTGGGTATAGTAGGGCTTCGGATAGTGGATGGGAAGATATTTCACGTCGCTCGAGAGCGCGAGCGTGTCATTGGTGTTGGTGTCCGAAAGCTTAGCGATCATACCGATGTCACCGCAGGCCAGCTCGTCGACCTCAGTCTGGTTCTTACCGCAAAGCACGTACAGATGCGCCATCTTTTCGTTTACACCCGTCACATTGTTCTTCAGAACCATATCGCGCTTGACCGTACCGCTCATGACCTTAAAGAAGGACATCTTACCGACAAACTGGTCGGCAACTGTCTTAAAGACAAAGATGGCGGGATCGCCCTCCACGTCGATGGGCAGAAGCGTACCGTCGGCAACTCTCTCGTTCTTCTTGGCCGTAAAGCGCGGGAAGGACTCGGAGATGGCATCAAGCATGGCAATAACACCAAACACGTTGGTAGCCGAGCCGCAGTAGACCGGCGTGATGGTACCGTCGATGATACCCTGGTGGAGTGCCTCGGTGGCCTCCTCCTTGGTGATCTCCTCGCCGTTGAAATACTTTTCCATCAGCTCGTCGCTGGTGCCGGCAAGCGCCTCGTTCAGCGCCTCTCTGTACTGAGAAACCACGTCCATGTATTCGTCAAGCACGGGAACCTCGGTACGCTTGCCGCGGTAATCGTACTTATACGCCTTCATAGCGATCAGGTCAAGCATGGTAATGTCCTTGCCGTCGCCCACGGGAACAAACACAGGGCAGACCGTTCTTCCGAACTTATAGTCCAGCTCCTTGAACACGCGGTCAAAGTTGGCCTCGGTCTCGTCGCACTTGTTGACGAAGAATACCTTGGGCACGCCGTAAGCGGTCGCGCTGTCCCAAGCGAGCTCGGTACCCACCTCAACGCCGGCCTTGGCATCTACCGTGATGACCGCACTTCCCGCTACGCGGAGCGCCTGATTGACCTCACCTGCAAAATCCAGGTAACCGGGAGTATCCAAAATATTGATCTTGATACCCTTCCACTCGATGTTGGCAACCGATGCAGACAGCGTAAAGCCGCGCTTGATCTCCTCAGCATCGTAATCGCAAACGGTATTTCCGTCGCCAACCTTTCCCAATCTGTCGGTTGCGCCGGCAATGTAAAGCATCGACTCGGCAAGAGAGGTCTTTCCGCTTCCACCATGTCCAAGCAATGCAATATTGCGTATGGATTTCGTATCAAATTTCGCCATAATGTTTTCCTCCTTCTTCTGCCCCTCGGGGCTAAAAGTTTTTTAGATTTTATCAACAAAGAAAGTCCGAGAAAGCATCGGTTCTTTATCTAACTTGATGATAACAACATTATTATATCGCATTTATGCCCATTTTGCAACACTTTTTGGAATGTCAAAACAGAGAAATCTTTCCTTTAATTTTGTTTATTATACACAAAAACAGGCACCTTTTTTGTATCAAAAGAGGAAATGATGCCAAAACCGCCCCCGACCGTCTTGCAATCCTTTGGGGGATGTGCTATACTTGTTAATAATCTTCGAAAAGAGAGGGCTACCTATGCACCGCGTAACGATCGCAAACCAAATCTACCTCGCCGAGGACGGCGAGCTTTTGTCACACGTTTTACAAAAAAACGGTCTGGCAATGGAGCACCCTTGCGGCGGCGCGGGGCGTTGCGGAAAATGCCTCCTTTTGGTGAACGGAAAGGAGGAGCTTTCCTGCCGCTATGCCATCCGCGGCGACATTTCGGTCACCCTGCCAACCAAACAAAAAATCGAGTCGCAGAGCGGTGCCACCGAAAGCCTTGCGTATACCGAGCATATGTGCTACGCGCTTGACATCGGCACCACCACGCTGGCGCTTGCCCTGGTTTCGCTTGACGAGAAAAAGACCGTGCGTGTCATCACACGCACCAACCCGCAGCGAGCCTTCGGAGCGGATATTATGAGCCGCATCTCCTACTGTCAGTCCCATCCGCAGACCGAGCTTCACACGGCTTTGGCTACCGCCATCGAGCAAATGATCGCCGAATGCGGCGTTTCCGAGCCCCTGCCCCTTTTTGTCTCGGCCAACGTCACCATGCTGCACCTGTTTTTAAACGAAAGCTGTCTGGGCATCGGCGTGGCACCCTATACGCCCGTTTTCCTTGAGGGTCGGCGCGTGGAAAGCTTTTTGCACGGTGTTTCCGAGATCGAAACGCTCCCCTCGATCCATTCCTTTGTCGGCGCGGATCTTGTGGCGGGCATGTATCACATCGGCATGCCGAAGGGCGGCAAATACAATCTGCTGGTCGATCTTGGCACCAACGCCGAAACGGTGCTGTATTCCGAGGATAAGGCCATTTGCACCGCCGCCGCGGCCGGCCCCTGCTTTGAGGGATGCGGCATTGCCTGCGGTATGAGCGCCTCGGCAGGCGCGATCAGTGCCGTGCGGCTTGAGGATGGAAGGCTGGCCCTTAAGACCATTGAGGATAAGCCCCCCGTTGGCATTTGCGGCACGGGACTTATTGACCTTATCGCCGTGCTTCTGGATGAGGAGATCATCGACCCAAGCGGCTATCTTGAGGACGAGGAATAT
>JAGAUC010000019.1 GCA_017621015.1 Clostridia bacterium
CACAAGGCGAGAGGCAGGAATGTACGTGTAGATCGTAAAAATATCTGTTCATCGCAGCACTTCCGAAACAGCAACGCAAAGCTCATAGATCGGCATATCGGTACGAATGAGATTCACGCCCTTTTCCTTTGCGGCTCCGATCAGCTCCTCGGCAACCTCACAGCCCTCACAAATGACCGTGACCGCCACGTCGGCAAGCGACGCAACCGCAAGCACGTTCATATTGTTCATGATCGTCGCCCAAATGCAATCTGCCTTGGCGCGTCCCATCACCCAGCTGAGTAGGTCTCCCGCATAAGCACCGATGACCTCACGGTCAGGACAAGGAAGCGCAAGAGGCTCAAGCTTCAGTTTTTCACAAAGCTGTGCTACCGTCATGTTTCCTCCTTGTTTTCCTCTTTGTCCTTGTGCCAAAGCATCGGACATCCGTCAATCGAAGCATTGCCGCGCACGATATCTGCCGCGAAAGCTCTACAGGTGGGCGCACCGCATGAACCGCAATCGATTCCGGGGAGCCCCTTGAAGATCTCTTCCATTCGGCTCATCATACGCATGGATTCCTCACGGTCACTACCGAAGGACGAAACGCTTTCATAATGATAGTCATTGTGAACAAGCACCTCGTCAGGCACCTTGGTCTCACTCAGATCTCCCCAGTTCTGTGAAACCGGAAGATATCTGCGAAGTGAGCGCAGACGCGCCTTGGCAATGAAGGGATTCAGCACGTTCATTACACCACCGACACAACCGCCCGAGCAGGCATCAAGCTCGATAAACTCAAGCTCGGGGAATGCGCCATTGTCGACCTCCTCCAAAACGTGAACCACGTTTTCGATTCCGTCGGCCGCAAGATATTTCTCGTTGAAGATCGCAGTTGCCTCACCGCCGGAGCTTGCCCAGCTGAGACCGATCCTGCCCGTTTTTGAAATCGAGCCTGAATCATCTGTTTTCTTCATAACTCCGAGAAGTTCAAAATACATATCCGAGATAGAAATCACAAAGTCTACACCGGACTTGTTTTCCAAAGTCCGATTTTTGACGTAACTAACCTTTGCGGGACACGGGGAAATAAACACCACGCAGATATCCTCGCTTTTAAGCTTGGGATTCTTCGCAAGCGCTTCCCTTCTTGCCTCGCTTGCCGCCACCTCAATAGGAGGCAGGATAGGCAAAAGATGCTCTACAAGAGCAGGATAACGGAGCATGATAAGACGCTCCACCACGGGACATGCCGACGAGATCACGGGAAGCACGGGAGACTTTTCCTTCATATACCGTCTGGTATAATCCGAAACAAGCTCTGCCGCTCTTGCCACCTCGTAAACGTCGTCGAAGCCGCAGTCCAAAAGTCCTTGTAAAACGTAGTCAATATCGTCAAGATTGTCAAACTGACCGAACAGCGAAGGCGCAGGAAGAGCGATCTTCCATTTATCCTTCGGGAGATCGGACAGCTTATCATATGCCGCCTTTTTTGCCTGGTGTGGGCAATAACGAATACACTGTCCGCAATCCACACATCTCGCGGCATCAATGACCGCGTGTCCTTTCCGTACGCGTATGGCTTCGGTAGGACAGTGCTTCAAGCAGTGTGTACAGCCGCGGCATTTTTCAGAATTCAAAGATACCGAGTGCTGATAGGGTGTCATTTACTCTTTATTCCTTTCGGGAAATCAAACAGCATCAAAGGTTTACCGTCATAGAGATCGTCGTGCCAACACCAAGGGCTGACTCGATGCTCATGCTATCGGTATTTTTCTTCATATTCGGGAGACCCATGCCGGCCCCAAAGCCAAGATTGCGGATCGTTTCGGGTGCTGTGGAGAAGCCCTCTCTCATAGCAAGCTCAACGTCGGCAATACCGGGCCCATTGTCCTTGAGAACGATCTCGATCTTATCGGCATACACGCTGACCGTGGCTACGCCACCGCCTGCATGGATCACCATATTGATCTCGCCCTCGTACATGGCGATCGCCACTCTCCTGATGATATCAGGCGAAATGGCAAGCATCCTAAGATTTTTCTTCATCTTTACGGAAGCCTCTCCCGCAGAGGTGAAATTGTCGCCGTCCACCGCAAACGTATAAACAAGCGGCTCACTCATGGCTTTCGTTCTCCCCTTTTATGCCAAGACCGTTTGAGTAAAGTGTTCCACACGCCTCATACATTCTCATCGGCGATGTCAGAACAACAATACCGCTATCCTTGGCAATTTCAAGCATTTCCTCAGACGGCTTTTTATTGCGAACAAATACGACACACCGCATATCCATCATCTCAGCGGTGCGAATCACCTGCGAATTGACAAGTCCGGTAAGCAGCACAGCCTGATCCTTGACAAATGCGAGCACATCGCTCATCATGTCACTACCGCAAGCCGAGCAGACCTCACTTTCCACTCTGTCCTCTCCGCAACAGATTTCAGCGTTAAGAAGCTTGGAAATTTCGAGAATTTTCATATGTTTATCACTTTCGGTTACTGATATTTTTCAATAATTCCTTTTACGTCCTTGCCGGTGATACGACCGTAAACGTCACCGTTTACCGTCATAACGGGAGCCAGACCGCAAGCACCAATGCAACGGGTTGCCTCAAAGCTGTACTTTCCGTCAGCGGAAGTCTCACCTGCAGCAACACCAACCGTTTCGGTCACCTTGTCAGCAAGCTCACCTGCACCCTTAACGTAGCAAGCGGTACCAAGGCAAACGCTGATAGCGATCTCGCCGTCGGGATTAAGCTTGAACTGTGCGTAGAAGGATGCTACGCCGTAGATCTCGGTCAGAGAAACGTCAAGTCCCTCTGCGATGATCTTCTGCACCTCAATGGGAAGATAGCCGTAGATCTCCTGCGCGCCCTGCAGAACGGGAAGAAGATTGCCTTCCGTGCCCTTATACTTTTCGATGACGGCACGAAGCTTCTGTTCCTGCTCAGCAGTCCCCTTGAATGTGACTGTTGTCGTTTTCTTTTTCATGGACCTAACACCTCCTGATTGATATAATTTTAACTAAGTTAGGCAAAATGTTGGGCATGCCAAAATGGCACACCTAACCTTTTGTGTGTGTCAAATTAAATTTTCACACAATACTTTATTTTATATTATACAATACTTTTTCTGAAAAGTCTATAGTTTTTTCAAAAAAGTTTTAAGAAAAAACCGACATTTTATAGAATTTTGACGCTTTTTGTCAAAAAAACCCATCAAGTCAAATCTATGCCCATACGCCCCGTCTCCTCACACTACACAGCTACCTCTTCAAAAAGAAAAACCAAAGAAAAGCAGGTATAGAACTACAGCGCACTGGAGTCTTATAGGCATTTTCTTGCTCTCCACGCGATAAAACGAGAAAAGAGGCATGCCGCGTGGCATACCTCTTATCGAGTCAAAGACAGACTCAGATTTTCTCTTTGACCTTGGATGCCTTACCAACTCTGTCGCGCAGATAGTAAAGCTTTGCACGTCTGACCTTACCCGAACGGATAATATCCACCTTCTCTACGTTGGGAGAATGGATCGGGAAAGTCTTCTCAACGCCTACACCGTAGGAAATACGTCTTACCGTGAAGGTCTCGGAAATGCCGCCGCCGTGCTTTGCGATAACGGTTCCCTCAAACATCTGGATTCTCTCACGAGTACCCTCTTTGATTTTGTTGTGAACACGGATCGTGTCACCAACGTTTACCTCAGGAATGTTCTCCTTCAGCTGCTCACTTGTAAAAGCCTTAATCATATCCATAATACGGCTCCTCCTTCTCATAGGGTGTTCATGCAGAGCGACGCAGAGGACTACCCCTTTACTCTATGATGGCATAAATGCACATAGTACGAAGATTATACCACACCTTTTGATAAAATGCAATAGGTTTTTAAAAGTTTTTTCAACTTTTTTGCATTTTTTTGCGCAAATTACGCACGGCCTCGATCACAGCACCCACAATAACCTGTCCATTCACTGCTAAAATGGCGGCAAAAAGCAACGATGACCACAAATAGCGAAGGTGGATATCCGAAAGCATCAGAATGCTCTGCCCCACAAGTGCCGCGGTGTTAAAGATCAGGCGCGGCACGCCCAATCGAAATTTGACCAGCCGCACGGTGTGTGCGCCTCGGATCACAAAGACAACAAAGTAACTGGCGAGCGTGGCAACAGCCGCACCCATGGCAGAATATTGGGGGATCAGCAAGAGGTTAAGACCGATGTTGATCACCGCACCGACTGCCGCCGTCAAAAAGGAGTACACGCTCTTTTTCCGAACCATATACACGCTTCCCATAAAGGTAACAAGGGCGGAAAAAGCCATAGCCAGCGAAAGCGTCGGCATATATTTCCAGGATTCAAAATAACTGTCGGCAAGAAGGATCCTTGTCACGGGAACCGAGAGCAGCGTGAGCGCCGAGGCCGCCATAAAGATAAGACCTTGGAAGCCCGCAAACACGCGGCTGAAAAAGACGGAGCGCTCCTCCTCATCCTTCTCGAGAACCGCCGAAAACTGCCACGCCTCAATAAAAACCGTGCAGAAAAGAGTTAACAGCGTCGGCGCCTTATAGGCCGCCGCATACAAGCCGTTGACCTCACTCCCCTTCATGGCGATCACCATAAAGCGATCCGAAACCGAGGTGATCCACCAGAAGATGGTGGTGGGGATCATCGGAATGCTGTATTTCAGCATTTCCTTCATTTTTGTTCTCTGCACCAAGCGAAGATCGACGTCACGCCACGCGCCTGAGGCTAAAACAAGAAGCACCGTTACCAGCACGTCGCCGAGAATGACCGACAGCACGTAACCGGTAATCCCCATATCGAACCCAAGTAAAAACACAAGATTGAAGGCAATCGTCAAAGCCGTGCCCACAATGCCGCCGATGGAAAAGAGCGTCATATTGCCGCTCGCACGAATATACTGCGCCACCACCGAGTGAAGATTGGCGGCAAGGACATACAGGATCACCAGCCAAACGTAGCTGTCAAGCGTTTTGTAGAGCCCCAAAAGCGGCGAAAGAAGCAGAAAAATAACTGACATAACAAGCAGAACAAAAAGCCCCGAGGAAAACACCTTTTTCCTGTCCTCGGTCTCCTCCATCGCAAAGCGGAAAATGCCGTCGGCAATGCCCGCGCAAGCAAACGGGATCAGAAGATTGGCCGTCTGCGAGATCAGATCGGCTATGCTGTATTCCTCGGGTGCCAGGCACGCGGTGTAAAGCGGCATCATAAAGAACACAAGGAACTTTGAGCCAAAGGTGCCGAGCGCTAGAATCAGCGTATTGGAGAAAAGCTTTTTATATCTACCCATTTCCATCTTCCTTACTCAAATTTAATAACAGTTTTGTCCACGCCTTTCTCCCTTATGCAAGCGAAAAAGCATCAAACGCACCGCCCGCCTCGGGAAGCGCCTCAAGGGAGAGCTCCTCCCCTGTCATGGGGTGACAAAAGGACAAGCGGCAGGCAAACAAGGCAAGGCCGCCCGCGTGGGCGTGACCGCCGTATTTTCGGTCGCCGACAAGCGGTAACTGCCGCGAGGCAAATTGCACGCGGATCTGGTGCGTCCGTCCCGTATGAAGCCGCACACGGACAAGGCTTGTCCGCCTTCCCTCCCCGTCCTCATTTGTCGCAAGCGTTTCATAGGAAAGCTCCGCGCGCTTTACGCCGCGGCGCTCCTTGTCCACCACATAGGTCTTGTTGCGCGTAGCATCGTGAAACAAAAGGTCGCAAAGTGTGTCACGGGGCGTCCGGGGCTCCCCCTCCAGCACCGCAAGATATTCCTTGCGGAACTCCTCGTGCGACTGAACAAGGCGAGACATCGCCCCCGCCGCCTTTTCGGTTTTGGCAAACACCATAACCCCCGCCGTTTCGCGGTCCAGACGGTGCACGGGATACACGCCGCCAAGAAGCGTAAGCATATTCTCCGTCCCCTTGGCATCTCCCTGAGAAAGAACGCCGGCCGGCTTGACACAAACGATCAGATGCTTATCCTCAAACAAAACCCTCACGGCGCTTTCTCCCTTCTCTTTTTTCGGAACAGTTTTATTATACCAGTTTTTTCTTTTTTTGTAAAGCGCAATCGGACTTTTTTTGCAAAACCTCTTGACTTTTTTGAGGATAGGTATATACTTGTTTCGTTAACTTTATTTATTTAAGAGGTAGTATGTTAAAGCTTGTTCGATGGATCAAGTCCAACTTTGTTCTCTCTATTGCCTTTTGTCTGGCACTGATCACCGCCTTTATCGTTCCGCCCGACAGCGAATACGTCGGCTATTTTGACTTCAAAACGCTGGCCTGTCTCTTTTGTACGCTGGCGGTCATCTGCGCTTTGAAAAACATTCGCTTTTTCACAGTTTTGGCCCGCACCATCGTGCACGCCACGGGAAATCTGCGAAGCGCGGTGCTGGCGCTGGTCTTTATCACCTTTTTCGGCTCGATGCTGATTGCCAACGACATGGCGCTGATCACCTTCTTGCCCCTCGGCTATTACGTGCTCTCGTCCACCGGCAAGAAGGACCACATGGCCTTCGTTTTCGTTATGCAGAACATTGCGGCCAATCTCGGCGGTATGCTGACTCCGTTCGGAAATCCGCAAAACCTGTACCTTTACTCGCATTTTGAAATTCCGACGGGTGAGTTTGTCGCCATCATGCTACCGCCCTTCCTTGCGGCAACGGTGCTGATCGTGATCTGCTGTCTGTTTGTAAAGCCCGAAAAGATCGATCTTTCGGAAAAAGAGGAGTCCAAGCTTCCCCCGACTCGCACTGTGCTGTATCTCATCTTGTTTGCTGTTTCAATCTCGGTGGTCTTCCACGCCATTCCCTATCTGCTGGGAACCGCCGTCGTTCTTGTCTCACTTCTTGTGCTTGACCGAAAGGCGCTTCTCCGCGTGGACTACGGTCTGCTTTTGACCTTCACCTGCTTCTTTGTTTTCGCAGGAAATCTGGCGCGCGTGGAGCTGGTACATACGCTTTTGAGCACCTTGCTTGAAAAAAGCACGCTTTTGATTTCGATCCTGTCCTGTCAGGTCATCAGTAACGTTCCCTCAGCCATTCTGCTCTCGCGATTTACTGCCGACTATCCGTCGCTTTTGCTGGGAGTCAACATTGGCGGAACGGGCACGCTGATCGCCTCACTGGCAAGTCTGATCACCTTCCGCGAATACTCGTTCCGCGAGCCGTATAAGATCGGACATTACTTAAAGGTTTTCACCCTATTAAACCTTTTGTTCCTCGTCATTCTTACTGTAGTGGCTCTTGTTTTTTGAATACAAAAACGGCATTGGAAATTCCAATGCCGTTTTTCTTTCTCTTAGACACTATGAACGCCGAGCGCTGCATCGGCATTCTCGCCGTCAAGTCCGTACTTTTTGGCCTTGTGGTACTCAAAGAACTTAAGTGCCACCTGCTCAAAGAGCGCGTAGGAGAGAACGTCCTCGTCCTGCTCGATAAGACCCTGCGGGATCTTGGCGCGAAGCTCCTCAAGCTCGGGCTTGAGGGCGTCTGCGGGACGCGAGGTAATGCGAGGCTCGTCACCGATGATTTTCTTGACAAACTCGGGATCGATCTCAACGGGAGTCTTACCGTACTCACCCTTGACAATGCCCTTGAACTCCTTGGTTGCCATCTTATATCTCTCGCCGAG
>JAGAUC010000198.1 GCA_017621015.1 Clostridia bacterium
CACCGATAAATCAAAATTTGAACGCGAAAACATAAAAATAAAAAAGGACTCTAAAAAGTCCCTTTTTATTTGACCGCGGCGAGTGCCTCCTTATCGGCATCCGAGAGCGGCGCTTGCTTGTTGATGGCGTCCTCGGTAAAGGCGTACAGGCAAAGCGTGCCGTAGGCCTTGTCGGTGTAGACGTCAAAGCCCTCCTCCTCATACGCGAGGTCACCTATGTAATAGAAATCGACATACACCGCCAAAAGCCCGCCGTCAAAGTCCACACCGTCAAAAACAAATTTGCGGTAGCTGTGGCGGCCGTGATGTGCGCGCACGGCAAGCTCGCTCGGCCTCACGCGGACAAGCTCCACGCTCGCAGGGTCATTTGCCAGATTATCCTCGGCATTGTCGGGCGTCTTGTCGATGGCCAGCACCAACGTGACGTCATACCAGTCCTTGTCGGCTTGCGGCAAAAAATCAAGCCCGTAGTCCTTTTGCAGGGCCTTCAGCGTGCTGTCGTTGTAGCGCACCAGCAGCTGCAGCTGATCGGCATCCGGCACAAAAATGGCCGACGAGACCGTAAAATAGCCGTAATTTTCCTCGTTGCGCGTGATGGTGTTTTGCTCCTGCGTCAGCTTATAAAGCCCGTCGCCCTCTTCTGCGTAGGCAGCCACAAGCGTGTCGTTGGGCGTAAGCGTCACAAGCTCCGCCGGCACGCGCGAGGAGCCCATGCGCCAGAAAAGCACCACGAACACCGCCACCACAAGCAGCGTGAAAAGCGCGCGGAAAAAGAGCTTTATCATATCAAATGCTGTAAGTCTCGGAAACATCGTTTACTCCTTTATTTGGGCAACCGCCTTACCGCAAACGGCAGGGGCTTGCCCGATTTGTACGCCTCAATGACGGCGGCGCACGCCTCGCGGGTCTCGGTCGTGAAAAGAAAATGCTGTCCCGTCACACCCGCCGAACGAAGCTCATCTATGCGGTCGGACAGTCCGGTGGGCAAACTGTTACAAACCAGCGAGCGGTGCTCCCACTCGCGAAGGACCGGAAAGCGAATGCCGCGACGGTCCACAAGCGCCGTCTCGCCGCGCTCGCATTTTTGGCAGCCGCCCAGCTCCTTGCCCACGCATTTCTCAAGGATCATCAGCGGCAGGCGGCCGTAAACCACCACCGCCGACGCGCCGCCAATGTCGCGGATCCGCGGCAACGACAGCTCGGGCGAAAGAATATAATCGGCAAAGCCAAGGCTCTCGATCACCGCCGCGCTTGCGCGGTTGGCGATGTTCAGGCGCAGGTCACCGTGCGGCACAAGGCCGTGCGCGAGCGCAAGCTCCAGGTGCCCGACGTTGCCGACCAGCGCGTGGCGCGCACCGAGCGAGACCGCCTTTTTCAAAAGGCTCTCCACCCTCTCACGCTCGCTGTCAAAGATGACGGGCGGCAGGGCCACGCCCTCACAGCTACCGTCATATTTATCAAGCGGAAGATAGATCACGTCAAAAAAGTCCCCGGCCTCCGCAGGAATCTGCGAGGCCTCGCGGAAGCAAGCGCTCCGAAAGCGCTTTTTGTCGCCCTTGGGTGCCAGCGACTTTGCTTCGGCACGCTCGATTTCGGGAATCCTCGTCAATTGGTCACAAAGGTCGGCCACCGCGTCGCGTCTGAGCGCGTTGAGCGCCGACAAGGGAAGCATCACCCCCTCGTCCAGCGTAAGCGTAAGCGACTCCGCCGAAAAGGGCGTGGCACCCAGCTTCAACAGATTTTTGCTGACCGCCTCACGCGTGAGCGGGGCGTTCTGCGCCGCAAAGGGCACAGGCCCCTCGGCATAGCCGACCGTGTCACCGCACCGCACCTCAAGCGTGGTGGGGGCGTCTGCTTTTACCGTAGCCGTAAGCGCCACGGGACGCTTGCGCGTAAGCCCCTCAAAGGGAGCAAGCGTGCGCGAGGCGTCCTTGTCGCTCTCGCTTCGCACGCCCAGCATCGAGCGTCCGACGCGTCCCGTAAAATAGCCGTCGGTAAAGCCACCGCGCGAAAAGACGGCGGCCAGCGCCTCCATTTCCTCGCGTGTGGCTCCTCGGTTTTGATCCAAAAGGCGGCGATAGATGCTTGCCACCTCGCGCACGTATTCGGGCGACTTCATATGCCCCTCGATCTTGAGCGACGCCACGCCGATGCGCTTCAGCACGGGGATATGCTCGGACAGCGCCAGATCCTTTAAGGACAAGGGGTAGCCACCCTCATAGGGCAAGCGGCAGGGCTGAGCGCACTCGCCCCGATTTCCGCTTCGTCCGCCCACCACCGAGGAAAACAGACATTGCCCCGAATGGCAGACACAAAGCGCGCCGTGCACAAACACCTCGGCCTCAATGGGCGACTCCTTTGTAAAGGTGGTAAGATCGGCAAGCGACATTTCCCTGGCGCAGACCATACGCGAAAAGCCAAGCGCCTGAAGGTGCCGCGCGGCGCTTACGCTGTGCCCGGACACCTGGGTACTTGCGTGAAGACACGCGCTCGGAAAATGGCGCTTTATCTCCGCCGCGCCGCCAAGGTCTGCAACAATAAGTGCGTCGGCACCTGCCACAAGGACAGATTCCGCCGCACTCAGAAAGTCGGTTTTTTCACGGTCAAAAAACAGCGTATTGAGCGTAACGTAGGTCTTTACGCCATAAGTGTGTGCGAGGGCGATCGCATCTCGCAGCTCGCCCTCGGAAAAATTTTGTGCATTTTTGCGGGCATTGAAGCCGAGCGCGCCGAAATATACGGCATCCGCGCCCCCCTCGATCGCCGCCGAAAGAGCCTTCGGCGACCCCGCCGGACAAAGAAGCTCACACATTGTCAAACGTGATCAGATCAAACATCGAGCGAACGCGCTTCTGCGCCTTCTGCTTCTCTTTTTCGAGATTCTTCGAGGGCTTTTCGGGCTTGTCCTCGGCCGGCTTTTCCTCGGCAGGTGCCGCTTCGGCAGGTGCCGTCTCAACAATGGGCGCGGCCTCGACCACGGGTGCTGCCTCGGCCACGGGCTCGGCCTCCATGGCGGGCGCAAAGCTGTCAATGGTCAGCTGATTTTCGTCCACAGCCGTTCCGCGGAGCGGCTTCATTTCAAATTCAAACGTATCCATCGAGGTATCGGCCAGCTCTACAAGCGGTGCCTTATCCTCCTCTGTGGCGGGCGCGATCTCGATAGCGGGGGCCTCCTCGGCCGGGGCAAGCTCGATCACCGGAGCAAACTCGATAGCGGGGGCCGTCTCGGCCACGGGTTGGGTCTCCACCGCAGGGGCCACCTCCATGACCGGCTCTGCCACAGCTACGGGCTCCGCCTTTGCGGAAGCCTGCGCCTTCTCCAGCGCCTCAACGGTAAGTGCCTTGGCCGCAAGCTCAGCCTCCTTGGCCTCAAGTGCCAGACTCATTGCCTCAAGCTCGGCCACCTTGGCTGCAAGCTCAGCCTCCTTGGCCTCGAGCATAGCGTCCTTATCGGCAAGCTCGGTGCCCTTGGCCTCAAGCTCCAGCGTCTTTGTCTCAAGTGCGGCCGTCTTTTCGAGCAGAGCGGCCTCAACGCCTGCCATCTCGCCGGCAGAAACGGCAAGCTCGCCTGCCAGGCGCTCGATCTCGGCATTCTTTTCCGCAAGTGCGGCATCCTTTGCCTCAAGCAGACCCTGCACCTCGCGGGTCTCGCCCGCTACGCCGTCAAGCTCACTTGTCTTGGCCGTGAGCGCCGCCGTCAGGCGTTCGATCTCGGCGTCCTTGGCCGTAAGCGCGGCCACCTTAGCCTCAAGCTCAGCCTCCTTGGCCTCAAGCTCCGCGTTCTTGGCGTTCATTTCCAGGCCCTTGGCCTCAAGCTCCAGGCTCTTAGCTTCAAGCTCGGTGCTCTTGGCGGCAAGCTCCGCCTGAGCCACATCAAGCTCCTCCTGAGCCTCGCCGAACTCGCCCTCCACGCCTTCAAGCTCCTCTGTCTTGGCCGTGAGTGCCGCCGTCAGGCGCTCGATCTCGGCATCCTTAGCCGCAAGCGCGGCCTCCTTGGCCTCAAGCTCGGTATTTCCTGCCGCAAGCTCGGCTGACTTGGCCTCAAGCTCGGCACTCTTGGTCTCTATGTCCGCCTTCTTTTCCTCAAGCTCTATGTTCTTTGCGGCGATCTCCGCATTCTTGGCATCCAGCTCGGCCTGTGCAAGCTCCAGAAGCTCCTGTGCCTCGCCAAACTCGCCCTTTACGCCGTCCACTTCCTGTGCCTTGGCGGAAAGCGCCGCCGTCAGACGCTCGATCTCGGCATCCTTGGCCTTCAGCGACTCCTGCGCCGCCTTCAGCTTGTCCTCGGCATCCTCCAACTCGTCCTCGGCATCCTCCAGCTCGTCCTCGGCTTCGTCCAGCTCCTCGGACTTTTTCGCAAGCTCGGATGTCAGGCGCTCGACCTCGGCCTTGGCACGGCCAAGCTCAGCCTCCACGCCGTCAAGCGTGACCGCCTTTTCGTTGAGTGCGGCCGAAAGCGCTTCCCTGGCGCCTCTCAGCTCGTCCACCGACGCCTCGGTCTCTACCGTTTTCTGCGCCAGAATGCGAAGCTGCTCGGTAGCGCCGCTCAAATCGGCGTTGGCGCCGCGAAGCTGCTCCTGTGCCTCGGCCAGCTGCTCACGCAGAGAGCCCACCTCGATGACAAGCGCCGCATTTTCGCTTTTTGCCGCCTCGATCTCGCCGCGGTCGATCTGACTCTCAAGGCTTGCCACCATCTCCTGCAGCTTGTTACGCTCAGCGCAATAATCCAGCGCGAGAAGAAGCGCCGCCTCGGTCTTGGGGCAACGGTTGCCGCTCTGGATATAGATCTCGCGGATCCTTCGGTCAAGAACACCGACCAGATTCTCCACTACCTCGGGTGCCTCGTCGGTAACAATGTTCATCTGCACGTCTGCGATTGTGATGGTGTACTTCTGCTTCATTTGAAATCCTCCGTATTAATATCCTTGAAAAGAGAAAAAATATACTTGAAAAAAAAACAAAACCGTAGTATAATATTTATATACATTTTAATTATAATACATTTTCAGCCAAATGAAAAGGGCTTTTGCAAATTTTTTTAAAAAATTTCGCATTTTTTTCGCAATTTTTTGCGCTTTTTTGATTTTGATGGGAGGATTGCTATGAACAACCAGCTTGGGATCGACGTGGGAACCGCAAACACGCGCATCTGCGCCAAGGGCGAGGGCATTTTGCTCCGCGCGCCCTCGGTCATTGCGGTGCGTAGGGAGTCGCACGCCATTCTCTCGGCAGGGCTTGAAGCCAAACGAATGATCGGACGTACGCCCCACTCGGTTTTGGCCGAGAAGCCGGTTCGCGGCGGCACGGTGGCCGACATTGAGCTGGCCGCGCTCATGCTGGGCGATTTTTTTGGCCGCCTGGGTGCGACCTCGGTGTTCCGCCGTCCGACCGTGACTGCCTGCATCCCCTGCGGCGCGGGCGAAAATGCCAAGCGCGCCCTTGAGGACGCTTGCTTTGAGGCCGGCGCGGGCAACGTGGCGCTGGTGGAAAAGCCAATGGCGGCGGCCATTGGCGCAGGTATCCGCGTGGCCAGCACCTTGGGCGGCGTGCTTGTAGACATCGGCGCGGGCACGACAAGCGTGGCGGTCATCAGCCACGATGGTATTGTGGTTTCGGGCATCTCGCGCAAGGCGGGCGACGCCTTCACCGAGGCCATCATTGAATATCTGGCCAAGGAGCACTTTATCCTGGTGGGCGAGAGCACCGCTGAGAAGGTCAAGCACAGCATCGGCTCGCTGTCTGACACGCCCGACACGCGCAAGCTGGAGATCACGGGCAAGAGCGCCAAAATGGGCGGTGCCTGCCGCGTTTACGTGTCGGCCGCTATGCTCCGCGAGGCACTGATCGAGCCGGCCAACATCCTCATCAATACCATTCGCAAGGCGCTGGAGGAAACGCCGCCCGAGCTGTCCTCGGATATCACCAAATACGGCCTTTTGCTCAGCGGCGGCGGCTCTCTGCTGCACGGCCTGCCTGAATACATTGCCTCCACGCTCGGCGTGCGCACCTCGCTCTCCGCGCACCCGCGCGATGACGTCTGCCTCGGCCTTGCCGCCATCCTGGACGGCGGCCCCGAAATGTCTCGCTACATCGTCTACCGCCCCAGATAAACAAATTTGGATTGGTCGGTGGGGGAACGTGTGGGGGAACTTTTGAAAAAGTTCCCCCACAC
>JAGAUC010000199.1 GCA_017621015.1 Clostridia bacterium
GCAGAAGCCGGGGTGCATCTCAAAGGCGATGCGGTCAACCTTATGTGCCTTGGCGAAGGCACCGGCCTCCTTCCAGTAGGGAATCAGCTTTTGGTTCCACTGCCAGTCAAGGATCTTAAGGAAGTCCTCCGGCCAGGGGCAGGTCACCCAGTTGGGGTACTTTGAGCCCTCGCTGTCGCCGGGGCAGCCCGAGAAGGTGATCACGGTGTCGATACCCAGCCTCTCGGCAAGCAGAACGGCGTTGCGAAAGTCGGTGTCAAAGCTCTTAGCGATGGCCTTGTCGGGGTGCAGGGCATTGCCGTGCACGGCCAGCGCGCAGATGGTCACGTTGTATTTCTTGAAGGTGTTGACAAAGGCCTCGTATTTCTTCTCGTCGGCCAGAAGCTCCTCGGGGTTGCAGTGTGCCTTTCCGGGATAGCCGCCCGCGCCGATCTCCACGGTGTGAACACCGAGACCGGTAAGGATGCTGAGGGTTTCGTCCAGGGATTTTGCGCCATACAGATTGGCAAGAACGCTGAGTTTCATAAAAATTCCTCGCTTTCGGTTGTTTACTACTATAATAATACCCTTTTTGCCCTTGTTTTGCAAGGGCTTTTTGATTTTTTTCTGAATTTTTTTGGTTTGGTTGCAATCGCTTGCATTTTATGTTATAATAAATATAACTATGTAATTTAAGGAGTTTCCCATGGATTTCGATAAACTAAAGGCGGTCCTCGATTGGATCCACACCGAGTGTGTGGTGCCGGCGCTGGACTGTATGGTCTATCTCGATCACAAGCCGATCTTTCGCTACATGCGCGGTGTTCGTAACCTTGAGACCGGCGTGCCGCTGGACGGCAACGAGAAATACATTGCCTATTCGGTGACCAAGGTGGTGACGGCGACGGCGGTGCTTCAGCTCGTCGAGCAGGGCAAGCTGGCGCTCACGGATGAGGTGTCAAAGTACCTTCCCGAATTTGCCAAAATGAAGCTCTCCGAGGACGCGTTTGACGCCGAGGCGGGCGAGCGTGTGATGGTGGGCGAGGCGTTTGGTGAGGCGGCGGAGAGAGGCGGCGTGCGCTATGCCAAAAAGCCCATTACCATCCTGCACCTGCTTTCCATGACCTCGGGGCTGGACTATAACAACAACACCGATGCCATTCGCGCCTCGGTGGCTGCGGGCAAGACCTCCACGCGCGACATTGTGCGTGCCATCGCCGAGTCGACGCTGGCCTTTGAGCCGGGCACGCGCTTTTTGTATGGCTTTTCCTTTGACGTGCTGGGCGCGGTGGTCGAGGTGGTCTCGGGCATGCGCTTTGGCGATTACGTAAAAAAGAACATTCTTGACCCCGTGGGGATGAAGGATACCTCCTTCCATCTGCCAACCGACGGGGAAGGGCTTTCGCGTATGGTGCACCGCTACCGCCGCACGGGTGGGGGGCTTGAGCACCAGCCGTTGGTCAACATCTATGAATTCGGTCCCGATTGCGACAGCGGCGGCGCGGGGTTGATCTCTACCACCGAGGATTTTGCGCAGTTTCACGATGCGCTGGCTTCGGGCGGCGTGGCGGCAACGGGCGCGCGCATCCTTACCCCCGAGAGCCTTTCGCTGATGGCACAAAACCGGCTTGGCGGCGTGGGTCTTTCGGACTTTGAAAAGGAGCGCCCCGGCTACGGATACGGGCTTGGCGTCCGTACGCACATCGATCGCGAGCGAAGCGGCCAGAAAAGCCCTCTGGGTGAATTCGGCTGGAGCGGTGCGGGAGGCGCGTTCTCGATGATCGACGTGGAAAACCGCCTGTCGCTGACCTATTTCCAGCAGATGCAGAGCTGGAGCATGGTCATTCAAAACAAAATGCGCGAAGCGTTGTATGAAGGTCTTAAGGAGGAGTTGAAAAAATGACGAGAGAAGAGAGAGCAAGAGAAAATTTTTTGAAGGGATATAACTGCGCGCAGGCGGTGCTTCTGGCATTTGCCGATGAGGTCGGTATGGA
>JAGAUC010000200.1 GCA_017621015.1 Clostridia bacterium
CTTCTGCTTCTTGTAGAACATGGTCTCGGAGAGCGCCTTCTCCTTGATCTGACCGTCATCGGCAGCCTCCTTATGTACAAGGCGGCTAACCACTCTTCCCTTCAGGAAGTGCTCGTTAACGATCTCCTTGACATCCTCTACAGCAACTCTGGAGTAGAAGGTGCCCTCGGGATAAACGATCACGATGGGACCGTTTGCGCAAAGACCGAAGCAACCGGTCAGGACGATCTTTACCTCATCGGCAAGACCTGCAGCAGCAAGCTCGGTCTCCATCGCCTCGCGGATCTTTGCACTACCCGACGAGGTACAACCGGTACCGCCACAAATCAGTACATGTGTACGAATCATGATTTCTTCCTCCATAATTGTAGGCGGTGCCTACTGTATATTCAACGACGTGCTTGCCGCCCTTGATGTGCTTCTCCATGACCTCTCTTGCCTTCTCGGGGGTCATCTTCACGTAGGTTACCTTCTCCTCGCCGGCCTTATAGACCTCAACGATGGGCTCGCTCTTGCACATACCGATGCAACCGGTCTGCGACACAGATACCGTACCTACAAGGCCTGCCTTCTCGATCTCTTCAACAAACGCCGCCAGAACCGGACGCGCGCCTGCGGCAATGCCACAGGTTGCCATACCGACAACAATGCGGATCTCGTTGGAGTCCTCGCGCAAAGCAACCTTGCTCTTCATGCGATTACGAATCGCGGAGAGTTCTTCCAATGTTTTCATGTGAAATTTCCTTTCTTTATTTTTCTATAAATTTTATTCCATAGATTGGTACGCCTCTTGAAGGTAATCTCTTACCCAAGCGACGATCTCGGGATCCCCGAGCGGGACGTCCTCCCCGAGCATTTCGCGCATTTCTGCGCTGAAAAGTCTGACCGTGCCCTTCGGCGTTTGGTGAACAAAGAGAATATCCTCATCTCCAATGCCGTGAATGAGCACACAGACCGTTCCTACAATATCGCCAAGCGGAATACAGTCGATGCTGTCCTTTCGGAAGCACGCGGTCACGACTGTGCCGTGATCCTCGTATTCCTTTTCGCTTCTGGATTCGATCGAAAAGCTGCCGCCCGTCATCTCCGCTTCCATTTTCAAAAGCGGAATGCCAAGTCCAACCTTACGCGTTTTGCGCGTAGTGGTAAATGGATCGGTAACGTTTTTAACAAACTCCTCGGTCATACCGCAGCCATTGTCCTTCACCGAAAAGCAAAGCGTCGTATCGGTCTCCGAAATGTGGACCTCAATGAGCGACGCGCCCGCCTTGATCGAATTCTGGACAATATCCAAGATGTTCAGAGAAATTTCTTTCATTTTCCGCCAAGAAACCGAAACAGCGACTCTCTGACGAGTGCCGAGCTATACGGTTCATCCTCCAGCTCCAGAAAATTTTGCGCTTCGCTGATGTCCCAAAGATAATGGGCATCCGAATCGGTCAGAACCCGCTTATCCGCAAGGCCGTATTTCTCGGTGTAGCCTTCGATCGACGCGTTGTCGCGAAACTCCACGCACGAGAAGTGCGGATCCTGTGGGATACAGCCGAGCGCCATGATCATCCCGTTTTCCTCGCGGTCAATGTGTGCGGGAAACGCGATGCCGTCATACCGCCCGACAAGCTCAACCGCATCGGATACCGACAGCGTGGATGCGTTGAGAAGCAGGTGCTCCTCCTCGCCGATCACCTCGTCGTTTTCGTCCAGAATCAGCTGTTCGCCGAAAATGTCCTTTCGGTTGGGATACAGAATGCGATACTTTTGATACTCCCGATCAAACGCCTCGGCAGACTCAAGTGTCCGGAAAAGACAAACCACATGGATGTCCTCCGCCGTGGTCATCTCCATACCCGCAACGGGAATGATCCCATTTCGCTTTGCCGCGGCGAAAAACGCACGGCAATTCTTGGTGGAGTTGTGATCGGTCAAAGCAACAATTTGCAGGCCGTTCAAAGCTGCCATGCCCGCGATATTATTCGGGGTCATGTCATTGTCTCCGCACGGAGAAAGGCAGGAATGAACGTGCAGATCATAGAAATACCGATTCATCTCAGCACTTCCGAAACCGCAACACAAAGCTCGTAGATCGGAAGCTCTGTACGCACAAGATTCACACCTTTTTCCATGGCAGCGTTTCGCAGATCGTCCGAGACCTCACAGCCCTCACAGATAACAGTGACCGAAACATCAGCAAGCGTAGCTACAGCCAGAACATTCATATTGTTCATAATGGTTGCCCAAAGGCAATCGGTTCCGGCTCGCCCCATCACCCAGCTCAGAAGGTCTCCGGCATACGCGCCGTCGATCTCCCGGTCGGGGGCAGGAAGTGCGAGACATTCAAGATGGAGCCTTTCGGCAAGCTGTGCTACCGTCATGTTTCCTCCTTATTCCCGTCCTCCGCTTTGTGCCAAAGCATCGGGCAATCACCAAGGTTGGCGTTTCCTCTTACAATATCCGCAGCGAAGGCGCGGCAGGTCGGTGAGCCACACGAGCCGCAGTCGATTCCCGGAAGCATACGGAAGATATCCTCCATTTGGCTCATCATTCGCATAGACTCCTCGCGATTGTCTCCAAAGGAGGACACGCTCTTGTACTCGAAGTCGTAATTGACAAGCATGCGATCCGGAACGTCCGCCTCGTTGCCCTTTCCCCAGTTCTGCGAGACCGGAAGATATCGACGGAGCGTACGCAAGCGCGCCTTGGCAATGAAGGGATTGACCACGTTCATTACCCCGCCGACACATCCGCCGGAGCAAGCATTTAATTCAATGAACTCAAGTTCGGGGAAAGCGCCGTTGTCGACCTCCTCAAGAACATGGACCACATTCTCAATTCCGTCGGCCGCCAGATATTTTTCATTAAAAATGGCCGTTGCTTCGCCGCCTGAGCTCGCCCAGCCGAGTCCGATCCGTCCGGTCTTGGAAACCGTTTCGGGCTCGTCGGTCTTTTTCATAACGCCAAGCAACTCAAAGTACATATCCGAAATGGAAAGTACAAAGTCAACATCCGACTTTTTGTCAGACGTTTTGTTTTTTACGTAGCTGACCTTTGCGGGGCACGGGGAAATAAACGCTACACAAATATCCTCAGGCGAAAGCTCGGGATGTTTGGCAAGCGCTTCCCTTTTGGCCTCGATTGCCGCCACCTCAATGGGAGGCAGGATGGGCAAAAGATTGTCCACAAGGAACGGATAACGAAGCATGATCAGGCGCTCCACAACAGGACACGCCGAGGAGATCACGGGATGAGGCGGGTTCTTTTCCTTCATATACCGTCTGGTATAATCCGAAACAAGCTCCGCCGCCCTTGCCACCTCATACACGTCGTCAAATCCGCACCTGAGAAGTCCGCGCAAAACGTAGTCAACATCGTCAAGGTTATCAAACTGACCGAACAGCGAGGGGGCCGGAAGAGCGATCTTCCACTTTTCCTTCGGTAGGTCGGACAGCTTATCGTATGCCGCCTTTTTTGCCTGATAAGGGCAATAACGAATACACTGACCGCAATCCACACATCGCGCGGCATCGATCACCGCGTGGCCGTTCCGAATACGTATGGCTTCGGTCGGGCAATGCTTCAGGCAATGTGTACAGCCGCGGCATTTTTCAGAATTCAAAGATACCGAGTGCTGATAGGGTGTCATTTACTCTTATTCCTTTCGGGAAATCAACAGCATCAAAGATTTACCGTCATTGTGATTCTCGTGCCGACGCCAACGGTCGACTCGATGGTCATGCTGTCGGTATTTCGCTTCATATTCGGAAGACCCATGCCTGCGCCAAAGCCCAGATTGCGGATGGTTTCGGGTGCTGTGGAGAAGCCTTCTCGCATAGCAAGCTCAACATCGGCAATTCCGGGACCCTTGTCCTCAAGAACGATCTCAATCTTATCGTTATGCACGCTGACTGTGGCGGTGCCGCCGCCCGCGTGGATCACCATATTGATCTCGCCCTCATACATGGCGATCGCCACTCTCCGAATGATGTCGGGAGCAATGGCAAGCATCCTGAGATTTTTCTTCATCTTCACGGATGCCTCTCCGGCTGAAGTGAAATTATCGCCGTCCACCAAAAATGTATAAACAAGCGGCTCACTCATGGTTTGCGGTCTCCCCATGATCGCCGAGTCCGTTTGCGTAAAGTACACCGCACGCATCATACATTCTCATCGGCGACGCCAGCACAACAATGCCGCTTTCCTTGGCAATGTCCAGCATTTCCTCGGACGGCTTTTTGTTGCGAACAAAAACGACACACCGCATATCCATCATCTCAGCGGTGCGGATCACCTGCGAGTTGACAAGACCTGTAAGAAGCACGGCCTGATCCTTGACAAAAGCGAGCACATCACTCATCATGTCGCTTCCGCAAGCGGAACAAACCTCACTTTCCAGTCTGTCCTCTCCCCAGCAGACCTCTGCGTTAAGAAGCTTGGAAATTTCGAGAATTTTCATACGTTTATCTCTTTCGGTTGGTAGATTTTAATTTACTGATATTTTTCAAGAATGCCCTTTACGTCCTTACCCGTGATACGGCCGTAAACGTCACCGTTTACCGTCATAACGGGAGCAAGACCGCAAGCACCGATGCAACGGGTAGCCTCAAAGCTATACTTGCCGTCCGGAGACGTTTCACCTGCGGCAACACCTACAAGCTCGGTCACCTTATCGGCAAGCTCACCTGCGCCCTTAACGTAGCAAGCGGTACCCAGGCAAACGCTGATAGCAACCTCGCCGTCGGGATTGAGCTTGAACTGTGCGTAGAAGGAAGCTACGCCGTAGATCTCGGTGAGGGAAACATCAAGTCCCGCAGCAATGATCTTCTGCACTTCAATGGGAAGGTATCCGTAGATCTCCTGTGCACCCTGAAGAACGGGAAGAAGGTTGCCTTCCATGCCCTTATACTGCTCGATAACGGCAAGAAGCTTCTTTTCCTGTTCCGCAGTCCCCTTGAACGTGACTGTTGTCGTTTTCTTTTTCATGGACCTAAACCTCCTGATTGATATAAATTTAACTAAGTTGGACAAAATGTTGGGCATGCCTTGACAAGCATACCTGCACATCGTTATGCGAAGGATTCTTTTTCGCATAATAATTTATTATATTATACAATACTTTTTCTAAAAAGTCTATAGTTTTTTCAAAAAAGTTTTGTGGAAAATAAAAGATTTTGTAAGAAAAAACGGCTTTTCGTCCAAAAAGAACGAAAAGCCCCGAATTTTTCTTTTTTCCCCATAAAACGAGAAAAGAGGCATGCCCCCGGGCACACCTCTTATCGAGTCCAAAGCGAACTCAGATCTTCTCTTTGACCTTGGATGCCTTACCCACTCTGTCGCGCAGATAGTAAAGCTTCGCACGTCTGACCTTACCCGAACGGATGATGTCCACCTTCTCAACGTTGGGAGAATGGATCGGGAATGTCTTTTCAAC
>JAGAUC010000020.1 GCA_017621015.1 Clostridia bacterium
AAAGAGGTGCGCGTTTTCAGCGATATCGTAGATGCCGAAGCAGTCCTCGTTGTTTTCTCTAAAGGCACCGCTGTCGCTTTTTCCTAAAAATCTCATGTCGTTCCTTCCGTATTTTTAGCCTCGGCGCGGCGTAGCTGGCCGCAAGAGGCGTTGATGTCGGCGCCGAGCTTACGGCGCACGGTGGCGCGGATGCCGCGCTTCTCGAGAATGTCGGCAAAGCGTGCCACGGCCTTTTTGTCCGAGTGCGTAAAGTCACGCTCCTTCACCTCGTTGACGGGAATGAGGTTGACGTGAATGGGCATGGTCTCGGTCCGTGAGCGAAGCTTGCCGTTGAGAAGCTCCGCCAGCCTTTGGGCGGTCTCGGGTGAATCGTTTTTGCCCGCAATGAGTGTGTACTCAAAGGAGATGCGCCGCTTTGTGGCGGCAAAATAGTCACGGCAGGCATCCAGAAGCTCACCGATGGGGTAGCGCTTATTGATGGGCATGATCTCGCTTCGCGTGGCGTCATCCGCTGCGTGAAGTGAAATGGAGAGCGTGATGGGGAGATCTTCCTTGGCCAGCTCGTAAATTTTATCCACAAGTCCGCAGGTAGAGAGCGAGATGTGGCGGTAACCGATGTTTACGCCGTCCTCCTCGCCCACAAGGCGGAGAAATTTGATGACGTTGTCGTAGTTATCCAGGGGCTCGCCGATCCCCATCATCACGATGCCGCCGATGCGCTCGCCAAGGTCCCTCGAGGCGGCGATGATCTGCCCGAGGAGCTCGGAGGGCGCAAGGTCGCGCACCTTGCCGTCAATGGTGGAGGCGCAGAAGCGACAGCCCATACGGCAGCCCACCTGGGTGGAGATGCAAATGGTGATGCCGTGCTCGTAGCGCATGACCACCGATTCCACGCAGTTACCGTCGGAAAGGCGGAACAGATATTTTACCGTGCCGTCGATCGCGGAGACCAGCTTTTTGGCAACGGTGGGGAAGTGGCAATATGCCGCCTCGGCGATCTTTTTCTTGGTCGCCGCGGAAAAATTGGTGATTTCGTCGGGCGCAAGCCCTTTGTGCATCTGGGTAAAGAGCTGTTTGGCGCGGTATTTGGGCTCACCGATCGAAAGGAAGAAGTCTTCGAGCTCTTTTTTTGTGAGACCCAAAAGGTCGATTTTATTATCGGTCATCGAAGGGTGTCCTTTCGTGTGAATTTGGCGACAAAAAAGCCGTCGGTGCCGTGAATGGAGGGCAAAAGCGTGATCTGTCCCGTCGGCACCTCAAGGGCTCCCACCGTAAAGGGCGTGAGCGAAAACTCGGGGTGCTCGGACAAAAAACGCGCAACGTTTTCCTCGTTTTCCTCGCGGAAAATGGTACAGGTCGAGTAAACCAGCGTGCCGCCCTTTTTGACATAGCGGCAGGCGGTACTCAGAATGTCGTACTGGATCTCGGGAAGCGCCGCGCAGGCGGCAAGCTCCTTATAGCGGATCTCGGGCTTTTTGGCTACCACGCCAAAGCCCGAGCAGGGCACGTCGCAGATGACGCGGTCGGCACTCTCAACAAGTGCCCCGTCAAGATCTCGGCCGTCGCGTGTGCGGGTCTTAAGAATCGAGATACCAAGGCGCTCGGCACCCGACCGAACCAGGGAGAGCTTGTTTTCGTGCAGGTCAAAGGAAAGAAGGCTTCCCTCGTTTTGCATATCCAGCGCCGCGCCAAAGCTTTTGGAGCCGGGGCAGGCGCAAATGTCGTACACCGTGTCGCCCCTCCCGGCGTCCAGCGCGGCCACCGCGATCTGCGAGGCCTCGTCCTGAACGAAAAAGAGTCCCCCGTCAAGCTCAAGCTCGGCGAGTGAGGCGCCCTCCACGCGAATGCCGTGCGGCGCGCTCCCGGTAGGCGCTACCGAAAGACCCTTTTGCGCAAGTGCCGAAAGGAGCGCGTCGCGCGAGGTTTTAAGCGTGTTTGTGCGCAGCGTCAGCGCGGGCGTTTTGTCAAAGGCGGCAAGAATGTCCTCGGCCACCTGTTCGCCAAATTCGCCTACCAGCTTGTCGCAAAATTCCTCGGGGTAGGAGTAGCGCACCGAGAGGTAGCGGAAAACGCCGTCCTCCTTTTTGGGGAGCGCCAGCGTGTCCTTTTGTCTTAGATAACTGCGAAGGATGGCGTTGACAAAGCCGCGCATGCGGCGCGGAGCCAGGGCCACCGTCTCGCTTACGGCCGCGTGATCGGGCACGCGGTCAAGAAACCGAAGCTGATACAGCCCAAGGCGCAACAAGTTGCGCGCGGATGGCTCGATTCTCTCAGGCGCAAGGCTGGAAAGCGCGTCGATCAGATAATCAAGCGTGATCTTTTTTTCGATCACGCCGTACACAAGAACGCAAAAGAGGGAGCGGTCTTTCCCCAAAAGGTTTTCCCGCCTTATGACCGTGTCCACGGCAATATTCGAATAGCTTTTGTCCCCCGTCACGCGGTCAAGCGCGCGCCAGGCTAACTCTCTTACGTTCATATTGTTTCCTTCAAATTTTGATTTGTCGGTGTGTTTGAATGGCTATGCTTGCACGAACGTTATCGGATGAAAGGCTCCCTCCGGGAGGGAGCTGGCGCCGAGTAGGCGACTGA
>JAGAUC010000201.1 GCA_017621015.1 Clostridia bacterium
ACCAACCGTATACATCCTTTGCAACTGACGGAACAAGTGGATTACCACAGAGGAACAAGGGAGAAGAAAAGCCGACCGTCTGGGCACGCTTACCGTTCGACAAGGTAAGTGCGCCCTTTTTTGATTTTTGTTTGGAGGTATCTTATGAAAAAAATCGGTATTATTATGGGGAGCGACAGCGATCTGCCCATCGTAAAAAAAGCAATGGACATGCTGGAAAGCTTTGGAGTTCCCTATGAGGTTCACGTATTCTCCGCACACCGCACGCCCGCCGAAGCGGCTGAGTTCAGCAAGACCGCACGGGAAAGAGGCTTCGGTGCCATCATTGCCGCCGCAGGAATGGCGGCGCATCTGGCCGGCGCCATTGCGGCAAACACCACACTTCCCGTCGTCGGAATTCCCGTTGTCTCCGGCAACCTGGGAGGCATCGACGCGCTTCTTTCCACGGTCCAGATGCCTACGGGCATTCCCGTGGCCACCGTCGCCGTGAACGGCGCCGGCAACGCCGCGCTTCTTTGCATTCAGATGCTGGCCATCGAGGACACAGAGTTGGCTCGCGCCCTTGAAGAGAAGCGCGCCGCGGATGCAAAAAAGGTGCTTGAGAAAAACCAAGCGATCGAAGCAGAATTCAATAAGTAAAAAATAAAATTTAAATAAATGAAAGAGGTAACAAAATGGGCAAGCAACTTATTTACAAAGGAAAGACCAAGGACGTATTTTCTCTTGACAACGGAAACTATCTTCTGAAGTTCAAGGACGATTGCACGGGTAAGGACGGCGTGTTTGATCCGGGCGAGAACTCGGTAGGCCTCACCATTGACGGTGTGGGCGACGTCAACCTGAGAATGTCGATCTACTTCTTTGAGAAGGTCAATGCCGCCGGCATCAAGACCCACTATATCAGCGCCGATCTTGCTGACACCACGATGGAGGTCCTCCCCGCCAAGCCCTTCGGTAAGGGACTTGAGGTCATCTGCCGCAACAAGGCCGTGGGAAGCTTTATCCGCCGCTACGGCGAATATATGGAGGAAGGCACCGATCTTCCCTCCTATGTGGAAATGACCTTCAAGAACGACGAAAAGGGCGACCCGCTGGTTACCAAGGACGGCCTGATCGTTCTGGGCGTTATGACCGACGAGCAGTATGAGTCGACCAAGGCCATGACTCAGAAGATCACCAAGATCGTCGCCGATGATCTTGCCGAAAAGGGCATGGTCCTTTACGACATCAAGTTTGAGTTTGGCTACGACAAGGACGGCAAGGTCATGCTGATCGACGAGATCGCCTCGGGCAATATGCGCGTTTACAAGAACGGCGAGTATATCGATCCCATGACCCTCTCCAAGCTCTTCTTTGTTTGAGATCTGTCCATTAAAAGCAACACCTATCAAATACGGAGAAATTTATGGGCGGATTTTTTGGAATAACCGACACAAATAACTGCGTACAGGACGTCTTTTTCGGCGTGGACTACCACTCCCACCTGGGAAAGGCGCGCGCAGGAATGGCCGCGGTCAACCCAACCGACGGCTTCCAGCGCGAAATACACAACATTGAAAACTCTCCCTTCCACACCAAATTTGACAACATTGCCTCGCGTCTTTGCGGCAACGCCTGCATCGGCTGTATCAGCGATGTAGATCCCCAGCCGCTTCTTATTCGCTCCAAATTTGGCATTTATGCGATGGTAATGGTCGGTCTTGTCGAAAACGGCGACGAGATCGTGGAGGAGTATGTAAAAAGCAATCGAATCGTTTTCCAGAGCATGAGCGGAAACCGCGTCAATTCGGTGGAGATCATCTCTGCGCTGATCAACCAGGGGCAGACTCTTGCCGACGGCATTCGCCACGCGCAGGAGAAGATCAAGGGCTCCGCTTCCCTGCTTCTTCTTTGCGAGGATGGTAGCCTTATTGCCGCACGTGACCGCTTTGGCCGCCTTCCCGTTGAGATCGGCAGACGTGAGGGGGCGCACTGCGTTTCCTTTGAGGCGTTTGCTTATCAGAAGCTGGGCTTTGAAAGTGTAAAGGAGCTTCGCTCGGGTGAGATCGTTCACATCACGCCCGACATGGTCACCACGCTTTTTGAAGGCTATGAGGAAACCAAGATCTGCGCCTTCCTTTGGTCGTATTACGGCTTCTCGACCGCCACGTACGAGGGCGTAAACGTGGAGGTCATGCGAAACGAGAACGGCCGCATCATGGCGGAAAACGAGATCCAAAACGGCACGCTTCCCGACGTGGATTATATCTGCGGCGTTCCGGACTCGGGCACACCGCACGCCATTGGATATTCGTTCGGCTGTCAGAAGCCCTTTGCCAGACCCTTCATCAAATATACACCCGCCTGGTCCCGAAGCTTTATCCCCTCCAACCAGGAGGAGCGCAAAAAGATCGCCAAAATGAAGCAGATCCCCGTCACCGAGCTGATCAAGGGCAAGGATCTTCTCTTTGTGGACGACAGCATTGTCCGCGGCACACAGCTTCAGGAAACGGTCGATTTCCTTTATCAGAACGGTGCCAAATCCGTCCACATCCGCTCGGCGTGTCCGCCGATCATGTACGGATGCAAATATCTGAACTTCTCGCGCAACACGTCCGACATGGATCTTCTCGGACGCAAGATCATTATGGAGCTCGAGGGTGAGGAGGGCTTTGATCACATCGAAGAATACTGCGACGGAACCACCGAGCGCGGCAAGAAATTCCGCGAGCTCATTTGCCAAAAGCTTCACTTTGATTCTCTCGAATTCCAAACGCTGGACGGAATCAAAAAGGCCATCGGCATTCCTTCCTGCAAGCTTTGCACCTATTGCTGGAACGGAAAAGAATAAAAACATCTGGAGGTTACTATGAAGAACTCTCAATCCGAAAGCTACGCCGCAGCCGGCGTTGATATTACCGCGGGCTACCGCGCAGTCGAGCTGATGAAGGCTCACATTGCCAGAACCATGACCTCGGGCGTTTGCTCGGACATCGGCGGCTTTGGCGGTCTGTTTGAGCTGGACACCAAAGGCATGGAGCGCCCTGTACTTGTAAGCGGCACCGACGGTGTCGGCACCAAGCTCAAGCTGGCGTTTCTTCTGGACAAGCACGACACCATCGGCATTGAC
>JAGAUC010000021.1 GCA_017621015.1 Clostridia bacterium
CCCTTGCAAACAAAACAGACCGACAAACTTCAATTTATGCAAAAAGGCTGAGCCATACGGCTCAGCCTTTGCTATTGTTTGATTATTTGATGTGCTGATCGCTGTCAAGGTAATTGACGATACCCATAAGGTTGTCGCTGATGCTCTTAATGGAGTCGGTGAGGGCCAGGTACTTACCCTTATAGGTGGTAAGCACGGTCTTTTGCGTGCCGTTTGAACCAAGCGTAAAGGTCATGCCGTTCTTGCCTGTCAGCGTTGTGCCGTCTGTGGGGATAGCGGTGAGCGCCGAATCGTCGACCTCGTAGGCATTGACTGCCGTCAGATTTCCGCTGGCGTCGTAGGTGTAGACCGCAACGGTGGTCGAGTAGTTGGCGTTGTAAAGACCCTTATTACAGTTCTGGTTGGAGGCCATTGGCTCACCAAGGTAGGTCTGAGTGAGCTTGGTCTTCCAGTTATCCTCGGTCACGCCGAGATCGGTATTGGCATAGACGTTGCCATTCTTGTCGGCGTAGGTGACGGGGTAGGTGGAATCGCCGTAGGAGACAAAGAGCATACGGAGATCGGTGTACTTGCCGTCGGTGGTAGCCCAGAGACCCTGGTCGTTATCGCGGAATCGGTACCAGGACCAGCCCACGCACGCCTTGGATTCCAGCAGAGACAGCACGAAGTGCTCGTAGTAGGTGGCTCTTTCCTGCTGAGTCATGACCACAAAGCCGGCTCCCGTAGAGTTGGCCATCATCAAGCCGTTGGCGTCAATGGCATCCATGGCCTTGGCGTAGAACTCGGTCACGATGAAGGGCTTACCGGCGTAGCGGTAATAATTGGTCATGACCTCGGGATCGGGGTTGAGACCGTCATACAGGTTGGTGGTAATGACGTCGAGGTAGTAGCCTGCGGCCTTGAGATAGTTGATGTCGTAGCGGCACTCACCGGCAACGCGCGAGCCCATATACATGTGGTTGGTGTCTACCTTCTCAATGGATTCACGGATGGTCTTATAGTTTCGTGCGTAGATGAAGCCGAGGAACTCGCTGTTGAGTTTCTGCTTTTCGGTGGAATTGTAGTAGTCAAGGATGGTGGGGTTATCGTTGCCCGTTCTTCTGGCAAACCACTCCCAGGCGGTGTGGTAGGAGAAGGCGTTGTCGGGAACAGTGGGGTCGATGGTCAGGTAGTTCTCAAGAATGGTCTTGGACGAGGGAAGCTCGTTGTCGGCGGTGTAGCCGAGAACACGCGGATTGGTTGCGTAGCTGCCATTGGTGATAAAGTCGGCGTTCTTTTGGTATGTCGAGGTGACAAAATCGGGGTCAAATACGTTGATGGTGTTGTTGTGCGGGAACTGTCCCTCGCTGATCTGCGAGCGGCCGAGATCGGCCATATAGGCGCTCACGCCGTTGATCGGAACGGTGGTCGAAAGGCCATTTTCTATGCCCAAAATGACATCGGGCTCGCTGGCGAAGGTGGCGTAAACACCCATGTCCATCAGCTCGTTGGTCATGGTCTTATAGAAATTATCCTCCGACTTATATTTGTCGGCCGAATAATTCTGGAGGTTGGTGTTCTCTCCAAAGGAAAGCGTATTGACGCTGACAGCGAAGAAGGGATAGCCGAGCGGATCGATGATGTAGGTCCTGCCGCCGATAAGCTCGGTGTGGAAGAAGCCGGTCGCCTTGCCGGTAAAGCCGGCGTTGGTGATGCCACCGTAGACATCGTGCTCGGCCTTGGTGCTTGCCTGCTCCGAGGAGAGGAAGCTGTTGGCGGCCGAGGTGCCCAGCGTGCTGAGCGTGCGGGCAAAGCGGTCAGTCTGCCACTCGCTTGCCTTCAGCTTCCAGTTGGGTTCCCCGGTGTCCGAGTAGGCGCCGATGCTGTCGGTACGTCTCCACAGGAAGCCCTCCTCCCACATCACGGGTGTCTTAAAGTCGTCGGTAGCTGTGGTGGCACCGTAGCCGGAGGGGGCAAGGGTGTCGATGTCGTAGGTCAGAAGGTTGCCGCCGGCATCGGTCGGATAGATCTTATCATGCAGCCCGCCAAACCATTCGTCGACCAACTGCTCGGCGTAGCTCAAAGGCTCGTAGCCGTTATTGTTGGCCTTGAGGTTGGAGAGGCTTCGTCCGTAGAGTGAGTATTCAAAGCGAATATTGGCGGCCACGTTGTCGCCTCTTTCCTTTGTATCGAGGTAAACGGGTCTCGGATAAGATCCGGTTGCGCCGTCAGGCTGTGTAACACAGAAGGCTACCGTGATCGAGTTGTCATCGTTGACGGGTTGTTCCTTGATGTATTGCAGGACATCGACCGCAAAGAAGGTGGCGGTGGCATATTCCTCCGGCGTAATGGAGTCGTTGATCACGTCGCCGCGGGCATCCGCGTTGCTTCCGGAGCCGTAAAACGTGTTGAACGTAAGGGTATCCTCAGACCAGTCGGTGGGGGCGGCGTATACGCAAAGATTCTTGGTCGGGTCGGTTTCCTTTCCACCGGCAAAACCGCTTGAGTGAATGCGCAGAGATGCGTGGGTGACCGAGGAAAGGTTGTTGGCCACCTCGGCGGGAATGGTAAACTTGAAATATGCCGCGCGGTAAGATCCGCCCGTTTCGGTGGATACGTTTTGTACGATAAGTCGCTCGGAGTTGCCGAAATTGGTGTTGGGAGATGTTCTGTAGATATAAGTATCCTCTGAAACCTTGATCTCGGTATAGGAGGAATCCTCATTTACGTTTAGAACAGGGTAGCCGTCGGCATTCGTCGCACCGCTGTAGGTGAGGGAGATGGCTTTGCCGTAGATCTTGTTACCGTCTGCGGAGACGGTATAGGGGAATACCACAAGCTCGAAGAAGTCCTGGTTGGCATCCAGACCCGTAACGGTGGCGAAGCAGGCGTACTCGTAGCCAAAATGATCCTTGATCGTATAAAGATTGTTTCCTGCGCGCACCGAGGAGTAGGCAAGCGTGTCCACACCCGTCATTTCCCTCGTTACGGTCTTTCCGCTCTCGTCCTTGCTGAGAAGCAGCACGCGGTAGCCAAAGCTTTCATAATCCAGGCTGTTAATGCCGGAAAGAATGCGGAGATTAAAGGTTCCGTCCTCGGGGACCGTAGTCTGGTACGAAATGAAGTCGGCGGAATGCTCCTTGACGGTGCCCAGGTAGTAGGTGTCCTTCGAGGCGGCGATCTCTATGTTCTTGACATGTGCCTTGATGATGTTTTTGCTGTTGAAGAAGTAAAAGCCGGTCGAGGAATATCTTGTCTGACAGGTCACGGTGGAGATACGCTCGCCGTTGACCCAGAGCTCCATCTTGTTGTAATCCGAGTAGATGAGCTTAAGATTATACCAAACACCCGTGGCGACCCGATAGCCGAGCGAGGTACTAAGACCTTCAAGGTAAAGGTTTCCAAGTGAATCCATACGGATGCCGTTGGTCATGGTTGTGCCCGTGCCGGAAACGCCCTCCCAAGCCATGATGAGCTGAGATTCAAAGTTGGAGGCAGTGGGGTCGGGCGAGGTGGTGCCGCCGGATGATGCGGTGGGCAGGGATTCAAAATAGAAGTCTGCACTGATGGAGACAGCGTGATTCTCGTGAAGGGTACCCAGCCTCACAATTTCGTCCTCATCATTCTCGTTCTTGGTTATGATGGTGTCATTGATTTTGAACATACCGGGAGATACCGAGAAAGTCCTGCCCGTATAGTCACCCAGCGTTCGGATGGGGGTGATGGTCATCGGGCCTGCCAGCTCCCACGTAAGGTCGCCGACGACTCCTTTTCGCGCGGAGGCCTCGGCGTCGGTGATGCTGCCGGGATCCAGCGTAAGGACAGTCTCCATTGTGCCGTAAACCGTGTCGGAGCTCTTGGCACCTGCCATAAGACAAAGTGAGGCAAGCAGCATCAGAGCCACAAGGCACACGGTAAGCGCACGGAAAATTTGTGAGTGTTTCATGGGTTCTCCTTCTGCCCGAAAGCGGGCCTTACATATTTTGGGCGAACGGTTCAACATATACTATAATTATTATAAGAATATTGTCAAACAAAACAAATAGTCTTTTCCGTGAAGTTATGGTGTTTTCCGACTCGTTGTGCAATATATCTTACAATTTATTACAAATAAATGTTTACAGATAAAATTATTATAACATTTATTGCTTTTTTTGTCAATCGTTTTTGGCGCTTGATATAAAAAATCCGCCCCGGTTCGGGGCGGATTGATGTTTAGTTAGCGTCGAAGTAGTTTACGATGCCGATGAGGTTGTCGCTGATGCTCTTGATCGCCTTGGAGAGAGCCAGATACTGACCCTTATAGGCGGTCAGCTTAGTGACGGTGTAGCTGCCGTCGGCATTGGTCTTTTTGCCAAGCGTGAAGGTCTTGGTACCGTCCTTACTCGTCAAAATCGTGCCATCCGCCGCGTCAGCGCTCGCGGGATCTGCCACCTCATACGATTTGGAGCCGAAATCGTAGGGGTCGGAAGTCGTATTCAACGTGCCGTCGGCGTTGTAGGAGTAGACCGTGACGACCGAGGCAAAGTTGCTGTTGAAGATACCCTTGTTGACGTTCTGGTTGGAGGCCAGAGCCTCGCCCTTATAGGTCTGAGTGAGCACGGACTTCCAATTCGACTGGGTGATGCCGAGATCGGAGGAGGCGTAAAGCGTACCGTCCTTATCCATCAGCGTGATGGGATAGGAAACGGTGCTGTAGTACACGTAAAGCATACGAAGGTCGGTCAGTGTCTTGCCGTCGATCGTTGCGGTGTAGAGGCTTTGGTCGTTGTCGCGGAAGCGGTACCAGGACCAGCCCACGCATGAGCCGCACTCCAGAAGGTTGAGAACGTAGCTCTCGTAGTAGCTTGCGCGATCCTCTTGCGTGTATACCAGGATGCCGGCGCCGGTGGAGTTGGCCAGCTTATAGCCGTTGGCATCGATGGCGTCTAGACCCTTGGCAAAGAACTCGGTAACGATGAAGGGCTTGCCCGAGTAGCGGTAGATGCCCGAGAGCGTGCTTGCGCTCGGATGCAGACCGTCGTAGAGGTTGAGCGTGATAAGATCGAGATGGTAGCCGGCGGCTCTGAGGTAGCCCTCGTCGGTCTTACAGGTGTCAAACGCGCGCGAGCCGAGGTACATGTGGTTCTTATCCACTGCCTCAATGGAGGCCTTGACGGTCTTGTAGTAGTGCGAGTACAGGAAGGAGAGGAATTCGCTGTTGATGGCCGCCTTTTCCTCGGAAGTGCGGTAAGCGTCCAGCGAGGGATTGAGCGTGTTCATTCTCCGTGCCAGCCACGTCCAGGCGGTGTGGTAGGAGAAGATGTTTTCGTAAACGTCGGGATCCAACGTCAGGTAACGCTCAAGAAGGGTGTCGCCGGCGGGAAGCTCGTTATCGGCGGAGTAAGCAAACAGCTTTTTCTCGGTCGCGTAGCCGTTCTTCTCAATGAGCTCCTTGTTGCGGCTGTTTACCAGCTTCGCGAAATCGGGATCAAAGACGTTGAGCGTGTTGTTGTAGGGATATTCGCCCTCGCGCACCTGGGTGCGTCCGAGCTTGGTCATGTACGAGCCGATGCCCGATACGCCGACCACAACGTTCAGACCGTTGTTGACACCCAAAAGTGCGGTATCGTCGCTGACAAAAGCGGTGTTGATGCCGGTCTCCTTGAGAGCGGTCGTAACGGCGTCAAAGTAGGCGTTCTCAGTCTCAAAGGCGGACAGAGAATAGTCCTTTTGATTGTCGGTGTCCCCGAGAACCAGCTGGTTTACCGAAACGGCAAAGTAGGGGTTGCCGAGCGGGTCGATGACATAGGTCCTGCCACCGACGGTCTCGGTGTGGAAGAAGCCGGTTGCCGTGCCCGTAAAGCCGGCGTTGGAGATACCGCCGTATACGTCGTATTCGGATTTGGTGGTGGCATATGCGGAGTCAAGGAAGTCTTTTGCCTTGCTTGTGCCCAGCGTGCTGAGCGTACGGGCAAATCGGTCGGTCTTCCATTCGTCGGCAGCCGCGACATAGTTGCCGTTTGCATCGGCCGACGTTGTCCAGGGGCTTGAGCCTTTCCAGGGTGTTTCTGCCGTGAAGTCACCGGTGGCGGTGGTTGCGCCGTAGCCCTCGGGATTGAAGGAGTCGGCCTCGCCGTGGTAAATGAGGTTGCCGTTCTCGTCCTTCGGGTATACCTTGTCACGAAGCGTATGGAACCACTCGTCGACCAGCTTTTCGGCGTAGCTCAGGGGCTCATAGCCTTCATTGGCGGTCTTGGTATTGGAGATGCTGTGCTTATAAAGCGATTTTTCAAAATGAAGGATGGGTGCGTGCTCGCCGCTCTCCTTGGAGGCAAGATACACCTCGGTAACGTCACTGTGTCCGTCGGGCTGCGTGACGCAGAAGGACACGTCGATCGAGCCGTCGGCACCCGGTGTTTGCTCTCTTACATAGTCAAGCACGTTGAAGCTTAAGTAGGAGCCGGCGAAATAGTCGGCGGCCTTGACGGTGTCGATCACGTCACCGCGCGAGCTCTTGTAGCCGCCCATCAGGTCGCTGAAATTGAACTTGTAGAAGGTGTTATAGGTGGCCGATTCCTCGTCCCAGCTCTTGGTCACCTTGTATACGTTCATATCGTATTTCTGGCGGCCGGACTGGGTGAGAATGTTGTTGACGTAGACCTTGAGCGTAATGTCGGTCATGCGGTCAAGCTCGGCAACCACGTTGGCGGGGATGTGGAACTTGAAGTAAGCCGCGCGGTACCAGTCTGAGCTGTAGCTACCCGAATTTCTGATGATAAAGGTGGCGGCGTCACCGTGGGCTGTGGATTTCTCCGCCTCGGAGATGTAGGTGTCGTCGGTGGGGGTCAGATCCACCGTCTCGCCCGACTCGGAGAGCACGGGGAAGCCGTCGGCGTTGGTTTGACCCGTATAGGTAAGCGAGGACGGTGTGCCGTAGATCTTCTTGCCGTCAAGGGAGACCGTATAGGGGAAGATAACAAGCTCGGTAAAGGCGGAGGTGGCATCGAGATTCTGAATGGTAGCAAGGCAGGTGTATTCATAGCCGAAATGCTCCTTGATCGAATACTCGGTCTCGCCGGCACGAACGGCGGAGTAGACCTTATCGTCAAAGCCGGTAAGCTCGGTGATCTCTCCATCCTCAGTGAGGAGCAGAACGCGGTAGCCAAACGATTTATAATTAATGCCGTTGATGCCTGCCATCACGCGCAGATCAAACTTTCCGTCCTTCGGGACGGTGGTCTGGTAGGAGATAAAGTCCGAGGAGGCCTCTTTTTCCAGGCCGCAGTAGTAAAATTCCTCGGTAGCGGCGATCTCAATGTTCTTCAGGTTGGTCACGTAGCTCGTCGAGGCGTCAAACAGACGAACGGAGGTCGAGGTGCTTCTGGGATAGCAGGGGGCGATCGAAACACGCTCACCGTCCAGCCAAAGCTCCAGCTTTTCAATGGAGAGCGAATAGACCAGCTTGACCGAGTACCACCGATTGGTGTCCAGCTTGACGTCAAGCTTGGAGGCGGCGGTGGTGTTGCTGTAGAGGTTACCCTCGGAGTCAATGCGAAGGCCGTCGTACGAGCTGCCCAGCCAGCACAGGATGGACTGTGGCTTAAAGCTGCTGTGCTCGGGATTGGCCGTCGAGGAGGCATCGGGGAAGCTCTCGAAGCACACGTCAAAGCTGACGGCGAGCGCCTCGTAATCGGCAAAAAGTCCGTTTATGTCATTGAACGTAAGTGCACCGGGCCCCATATACAGTACCTTGCCCGTATAGCCGCCCACGGTCTTTTCGCGGAAGGCGGCGCTTCCGCCCAGCACCCAGGAGAAATTGGAGTCGATGGGGTGGGTGACCGAGCTGTCGGCCGAGCCGGAAAGCTCGGAGGTATTCATGGTGATCAGTGTGGTCATACCCTTGGTGGGGATCTTTACGAAGGATTTGCCGTAAGCGGAGGCGTATGCCTGCGCGATCGAGCCGGCGTAGCCGTGGATGGTGGTGCCGGTCGGGATGGTGTCCTCGTCGTAATAGATCTCGGTGGTCTTGGAGGTAAAGGTGATATCGGTCAGAGCCGTGCATCCGATAAACGCGTCAAGGCCGACCGACCTTATGGTTTCGGGAACGGTAAAGGAGGTGAGAGCGCAGGAATCAAAGGCAAAGTTACCGATGGTGGTAACGCCCTCGCCAAAGGTCACGTTTGTGATGGAGGAAGCATACTCCTTCCAGGGGGCAGGGGACTCGGCGGTGTAGTTCATCATGCGGCCCTCGCCGTCAATGGCAAGGGTGCCGTTGTCCAGCGTCCAGGTGAGGTTGTCACCGACCGAGGCGTGGCTGATCGACACGTTGTCGACGTAAAGCGCGAAGATCGAGGCGTCGGTGCAGGTGATGGCGCTGCTTCGGAAGTAGTTGGCGTAAAAATCCGCCAGGGGTTTGGTGGAGACGTATTCATCCAGCACAATACTTCCAAGGCTTCCGCCCGAAAGGGTAATGCGAATGATGTTTTCCGCCGGTGTAAAGCCGAAGGCGACCGTGTAGACCGTGTCGCGATCCAGTGAGTAGGTGTTTGACTCTCCGCTCTGCACGGTAAGGCGGCTGTCGCTTGCCTTGCCGAGATTGAACGCGATCTCCTGCGTATAAGAGGAGGCATCTGCAGGCCAGGAGCGCCAGCTGACAAATGTGCCGCCCGACGTGCTCATCGTGCCCGTGTAGGAAAGGTCAAACGAAAATTCCACGTAATCCACGGTCTTGCCGCCGTACGTGCCCGAAAGCAGGGAAACCAGCGTGGCGTGGTTGTTCTTGGACATCATAGGGGTGTTGGAGGTGGCAGAGGCTCTCCATTTTCCGTCGGCAATGCCGCCCGATGAACCGCTGATATAGATGTTGGTGCCGGCTTCGCTTGCCGTGGAGAAATCGTGCAGACCGACGGTGGTCAAGGGGCCCGGTTCGCCGCCGCAGGTGCCCGACGCCGTGGCGGCCGACACGACAAGGCTGCAGGCCAGCACAACAAGGCTGACCATCAGCAAAAGTGCCGCACAGCGTTTTTTTGTAGAAAAAGCTTGAAGATACATATCGTCCCTTTCCGCCTCAGAGAGGTCTTGAATAAATAAAACTTTCCACTTTTATTATACATGAAAAACCGTCTTCGTCCATGGATTTTTGCAAAAAAAAATATGTGTTTTTGTAAGATGTGCCAAAGGAATCGGTCGGAATTTTCTTCCTCTTTAGAATAACATATTTTTTTCTTGGAGTAAAGAGTTTTTTTGGTCTTTTTTGAGGGGATTTTGGTTTTTTGGATTTTTCTAAGTGAAAACAGGTATAAAAACCCCCCGATCCTTAGCGGATCGGGGGCAGAGATCAGTTGTTATCCAGATAGCCGATCAGACCCACGAGGTTGTCGGTTAGGGTCTCGATCGAGTCGGTAAGGGCAATATAACGTCCCTTATAGGTAGTCAGCTTGGTGACGGTATAGGTTCCGTCGGCATTGGTCTTTTTGCCAAGCGTGAAGGTCTTTGTGCCGTCCTTGCTTGTCAGCACCGTACCGTCCGCCACGTATGCGCTTGCGGGATCCAGGACCTCATAGGAAACCGAGCCGAATGTCAGCATTTCCTCAACGTCCATGGTGGTGTTCTCACCCTCGTAGAGGAAGGTCCTCAGCGTGCCGTCTGCGTTATAGGTGTAAACTGTGACGGTTGAGGAGAAGTTGTTGTTGTAGAAGCCCTTATTGACGTTCTGGTTGGAGGCAAGGGCTTCGCCGGAGTGGGTCTTGGTGAAGATCAATTGTCCGTCAGCGGTGGTGGCACTTGCCCAGGCCTTGGGATCGCCGTCATAGAAGAAGTCAAGCCAGTAAACGCTTCCGTCCTCGGTCATCAGGGAGTTGGGATGCGGATCCTCACCGTAGGTCGTGGAGAGGAACTTGACATTTTCGTACACGGTGCCGTCCTTGCCGATCACGGTGTAAAGGCTCTGGTCATTATCGCGGAAGCGATACCATACCCAACCCACGCAGGAGCGTGCCTCAAGCAGGTTCAGAACGTAGTGCTCATAGTACTTTGCGCGGTCCTCTTGGGTAAACACAAGGATGCCCGCACCGGTCGAGTTGGCCAAAGGCAGGCCGTTGCCGTCCAGCGTATCCAGAGCCTTGGAGAAGAACTCGGTTACGATGAAGGGCTTGCCCGAGCAGCGGTAGATCATCGAAATGGTATCCTTGGAGGGGTTGAGGCCGCCGTAAAGATTGATGGCGATGATGTCCAGATATTCGCCGGCAGCACGGAGGTAGCCCTCGTCATACGGGCAATTACCGTTTACGCGCGAGCCGATATACATATGGTTGGGGTCGACGGCGCGAATGGAGTCGCCTACGATCTTATAGTAGGTGGCGTAGACAAAGCCGAGAAATTCGCTGTTGTAGGCGGCGTAGTCCTCTGCCGAAAGATTCTGCAGGTCGTAAACCGTGGGGTTGGGGTTACCTGTCTTGCGCGCAAACCATTCCCACGCGGTGTGATACGAGAAGACGTTTTCGGGGATGGTGGGATCCACGGTCATATAGCGCTCAAGGATGGTAAGGCCGGAGGGCAGCTCGTTGTCCGCGGTGTAGGCGAACAGATTGTCCATATCGGCGTAGCCCTTGGAGGTGATGAAGTCGTAATTTTTCTTGTTGGCGTGAGAGACAAAATCCGGGTCAAAGACGTTGATGGTGTTGTTGTTCGGGAAGACACCCTCGGAGACTTGCGAGCGGCCGAGCTTTGCCATATAGTCGCCGATGCCGTAGGCACTCACGGTAACCGCAAGGCCGTTCTCCTTGACCTCGAGAAGGCTGTCGGAGGAGCTGACAAAGGCGGTATTCACACCGATATCGCGGAGCGATGCGGAGATCTCGGTAAAGAAGTTTTCCTTGGTTCCGTAGGCATCCAGGATGTAATCCTGCTGATTCTTGGTGTCCGCTGTTCCGTAAACAAGGGTGTTTACACTGGCGGCAAAATAGGGATTACCCAGTGGGTCAATGATGTAGGTTCGGCCGTCGGTGTGCTTTTCAGTGTGGAAGAAGCCGGTGGCCGTTCCCGTAAAGCCCATATTGGTGATGCCGCCGTACGAATCGTATTCGGTTTGTATCTTGGCGTACGAGGAGGCGAGATATGCGTTGGAGGTGCTGGTTCCCAGCGTGCTGAGCGTGCGGGCGAAGCGATAAAGGTAGTCTCCCTTCTCCCACGCGTTCTTGTGCAGCACAATGTCGCTGATCTTGTTTTCGGTCGGTACGCTGTACCAGGTCAAACCGTTCTTCCACATGATCTTGTCGGTGAAATCGCCGGTTGCCTCGGTGGCGGCGTAGCCGTTCGGGTTAAAGTCTCCCAGCTCGTTGTGATAAAGTAGGTCGCCGTTCTCGTCCAGATACAGCTTGGGGTAAAGCACGTCGAACCAGTTGTCTACCAGCTTCTCGGCATACGCCAGAGGCTCATACCCCTCGTTGGCGGTCTTGACGGTCAAAAGGCTATGGCCGTAAAGCGTTTCCTCAAAGCGAAGGTAGGGGGGCGCGGTTCCGCTTTCCTTTGAGTAGATATAGAGCATACGGGTGTTCTCGTGTCCGTCGGGCTGTGTGAGACAGAAGGCCACGGTGATCGAGCCGTCGGCGTTCGGTGTCTGCTTTTTGATGTGGTCCAGGACGTCGTAAGAAATATAGCCGGAGCAGTTTTCGCCGTCGATGCGTGCGATCTCCTCGCCGCGAACGGCATCCTCGCGCGTGTTATAGGTCAGCGTATCCTCATCCCAGCCGGTCGAGGCGGCAAAGAGCACGAGCGGACGAACGTCACGCGTTGTGTCGCCCTCGTAATTTTTAACGTTTACGCGCAAAAAGATGTTAGCCATCATATCCAGGCGGTCCACCGTTTCCTTGGGAACGGTGAACTTCAGGTAAGCGGCGCGGTAAAGAGAGGCCTCCACACTTCCGGTGTTGCGGATCATAAGGGAGGTCTCAGCGCCGAACACCTTGTCAACATAGCTGGTACCGTTATAAATAGAGGTATCATCCGTGGGAAGCACGTCGGTGTGCAGGGTGTTGTTTTTGTCAAACAGCGGATATCCGTCGCTGTCGGTCGCACCCGTATATACAAGAGAGATGGGAGCACCGTAGATCTTGGCATCCGCATCCGAGACGGTATACGGGAAGATCACGATCTCGGTGAATTTGGAGTCCTTATTGAGGTTTTCCAGCGTGGCCAGGCAGGCGTATTCATAGCCGAAGAGATCCTTGACTCGGTATCTGGTGCTGCCGCCGAAGAACGAGGAGTAGGCGGTATCATCGGTTCCCGTAAGCTCACGGGTGACGGTGTTTCCGCTCGCATCCTTGGTAAGAACAAGTACCCTGTAGCCAAAGCTCTTGTAGTGCAGGGAGTCCACACCGGCGATCACGCGGAGCTTGAAGCTGCCGTCGTCGGCGGGCTTTGTGGTCTGGTAAGAAAGAAAGTCGGAGGTGTCCTCCTTGACGATGCCGCTGTAGTATGGCGTATCGGAGGTTGAGATCTTGATGTTCTTTATGTAGGCGCTATACGAAAACTTACCGTCAAAGAAACGAACGTACTCGGAGGTTTCGCGGAAGCGGCAATTGACGACCGCCACGCGCTCGCCGTTCACCCAGCTCTCGGCGTTGTTTGAGAGGGCAGAGTGAAGGATCTGAAGGTTGTACCAGGTCTTTTCCGCCAGCTTATAGCCGATGGCAGTGCCAAGGGTGGTGCCGTAGTAGAGGTTGCCCTCGGAGTCGATGCGGATTCCGTCAAAGTATCCCGCTTCGCCCACCATTCCGTACCAGGTGATCACCGATTGAGATTGGAATTCCAGGTCGGTGTTCGGATCGCATGAGACGGTGGAGTTGTAGGTGCCGCTCGGCAGAGCGTCAAAATACAGATCGGCACTAACCGAGACCACCTCGTGGTCGGCCAGGCTCTTGTTTGTATCGGTAAGCATAAAATTTCCCTTGGAAATACGGATCACCTTACCGCTGTAGGTGTCCGTATTCGCCTGTATAATGCCGTAGCCACCGCCGGCCTTCCAGGAGAATGCATCCGTGGAGCCGGTCAAGCTGTCCATAGCATTAGGGTCAAGCGTAAGGAGCGTCTGCTCGTCTTGAATGGCTCCTGCCGCGAGGCTGAGAGAGGCCAGAACAAAAAGGGAAAGCAGGAGCGCGAGAAGCACGCGCATTTTGTTGCCGAAACGGGAAGAAAACATCATATTCGTTCCTTTCTGCCAAAAAAATTATTCATAATATTATAACATGATAGGATAGCGCCTGTCAAGAGTCTTTTTTGGAGCGTGACAAGGGCTATTTCGGAGTTGCTCTACATAAAATGGCGGTGAAGTGTATTTTGGGGGTGTCTATGAGAGGTTTCCGAGCGTTTTTTTGTGGAATTTTGTTGTTTTCTGTTTTTTTGTTTTGCTCTTGTTCGCGCGTTAGCTCGTCGCCAAACGAGGCGATCGGGACGCTTCTGGCCGCCCATTCGCTTCCCTCGGGTGTGGTATATACGCTGGAAGCGGGCGATGAGCAAGCATCTGCGCGGCAAATGCTTTTGCGAATGCTGGGCGAATGTGAGAGCGAGCTTGGCGGCATCCGCTCCTGCGCGTTTTATCTTTCGGCAAGGGGAGACGTGTGCGAGGCGGCGGTGTTTGCTTGCTACTCCGCAAGCGCGGCGCGCGAGCTGGCAACTCTCTGCCTTGCGCGAGGTGAGCTTTTGGCGCGCAACAGTAACGGCATCGGCAGCAAGGTGCTCGTGAAGGGCAAAACCCTTCTCTGGGCAGTCTCCGTGAACCCCGATCCACTCATCAATACACTGTCCCGTGCGATAAACTGAAGTTTGTCGGTGAGATATCGTCTGCTGGGGA
>JAGAUC010000202.1 GCA_017621015.1 Clostridia bacterium
GCGCGGGCTCCCTCAGTCGCCTACTCGGCGCCAGCTCCCTCCCGGAGGGAGCCTTTCATCCGATAACGTTCGTATAAGCATAGCCATTCAAACACTCCGACAAATCAAAATTTGAAGTCGGTCATTGTGTGTTTTTACACAAAGCGTTGTGCGTAGCCGCAACGGCGGCAGAGGGGCTCGACGGCGCGTCGGCGGCGGAAGCCCTCGGTGATGGTGACGGCTCGCGGTGAGGCGAGAATGTCTGCAAGCTCGGAGTCGAAAAGGTTACCGAGGGCAATGTCGCCCTCGCTGTCCAGACAGCAGGGAATCACCGTGCCGTCCGAGAGCACGGCGATGTGGTCGCGCATACCGTAGCAGGCGCCGACCTCGCCGTAGTCGGTGGCGCTCAGGTCAGGCCAGTCAAAGCGCTCGCCCCATTCCAGATAGAGCGAGGGTGCGAGCGTGGTGCCGCGTCGGTTCTCTGCCCACGGCTCGGGAAAGCGGGCGTGGAGCGCGGCCAGAATGGTGTCGTTTTGCGTGTTTTCGCCCCCCTCGCCCAGATTCCACAGTCTGAGAACCGTAACGACGCCTGCGGCGGAAAGCGCGGCGGCGGAGTCCAGTGCGTCACCTAGGTAGGCATCGACAGGGACGCCGCTTCCCTCGGCGCTGTGGAGCGAGATGCTCACCTTGCCAAGGTGTTCGGCGTGTGCGAGCAGAAGCGCCTGCCGCTTCCGCAAAAGCGTGCCGTTTGTGGTGATGCAGGTGCGAAAGCCAAGTGTGGCGGAGGTGTCCAGAAGTGTCTCAAGCTCGGGGTGCATCAGCGGCTCGCCCAGCACGTGCAGATACAGGTAATCGGTGTAGGGGACAAGCCTTTGGGCCAGCGTGCGGAATTCCTCGGGCGTAAGTGTACGAGGTGCGCGCTTTGTTCCGTGACAAAAGGAGCAACGAAGGTTGCACCGATTGGTGATCTCCAGATAGATCTTGGCAAATCGTTTTTTCATATCCGTTCCTTGGAAATATAAGTAACAAAAAACAAGCAGTAGGTGCCAAGAATACTCATAAATGAGCCCTCAGCCATTAAACAACTGCTTGTTTATTTATTATATCATAAAATTCCGAAAAGTCAATAGTTTTCATGAAAGAAGGTGAAGAAAATCAGTACAGAATTGGTGTTATTGGCAGTCGCCGCAGCCGTAGAAGGGGTCGCCGCCGCAATCGTCACAGCCGCAGTCAAAGCCCGTGGCGGGCTCGGGCGGAATGTAAACGGGGGCCGGATCGTCGCCCGTCTGCTCCCCAAGCTCGGCGCTTTGATTGCGATAATCGGTGGGCGAGAGCCCGTAATGCTTTTGGAAGGCACGGTTGAAGGTGCGCGTGCTGCCAAAGCCCACAAGCTCGCTGATCTCGGTCACGCTTCGGTCGGTGCACTCGAGGTAGCGGCAGGCGTCGGCCAGGCGCAGGCTGCCGATGTAATCGCTGAAGCTCATATGGTAGCGGTCGCTGAAAAGGTGAGAGATGTAGTATTTGCTCATGTGCAGAGCCTCGCCAAGTGCCTCAAGCGAAAGCGGCTCGCGGTAGTTCTGCGCGCAGTATTCGAGAATGCGCCGCATAGAGTCGCTCTGCGTGCCGCTTTGCTTATCCAGCGGCAGAACGCGAAGGAGCGCCGAGAAAAAGGCCAATCCCAGGCCGCGAAGCGCCGCCTCGCGCACGCGCTCGTCGCCCTCGGGCTTTGCCGACTCGGCGGCGATCAGCTCGATGAGCGTCAGAAGCTCGGGGTGGTCAGAGGCCTTTTCAAGAATCGGGCTTTTGGGCACGTAGCCGCCAAAAACACCCGAAAGCTCGGGAAACAGCGAGGGGTTTACGATCAAAAGATGGTATTCCTGCCGCTCGCGTCCCTCATAGGCGTGAAGCTGGTTGGGAAAGGTGATAAACAGGCTGTCGTCCCGGATCTCACAGGGGGCCGATTCCACAAGCGCGCCCGAGCGCCCCTTTTTCATATATACGACCTCTACGTGCTGATGCATATGTGTGCCGCACGCCAGCGGCCGCGCGCCGTGAAGCGCGTCCAGATAGAAAAAATCCAATCTCCGTTTTTCGTAAAGCAGTGGCATATCTATCTCCTTTGTTTTTTTGTAAATTGTAGTTTATCGGTCTGTTTTGTTTGCAAGGGGAACGTGCCTCCGGCGGGGAACTTTTTGAAAAAAGTTCCACAAAAACTTTTGCAAAGGTCAAAATGGGTTTGGACATTACGGAGCCCAAA
>JAGAUC010000203.1 GCA_017621015.1 Clostridia bacterium
TGGTCGCTACGGCAGTACAGCGGGGCGAGCTTTCGGCACTGATCAACGTGGCGGGCGTGGCCCCCAAGGTGCGCCGCGATATTTTGGAAATGACCGAGGAAAGCTACGACTTTGTCATGGGCATTAATACCAAGGGTACGCTCTTTTTGACGCAGGCCGTGGCAAATGCAATGATAGAGCAGGGAAATGGCGGAGCTATCGTGAACATTTCTTCCTGCTCGGCGTATACCAGTTCGACAAGTCGCGGAGAATATTGCATCTCCAAGGCGGGTGTTTCGATGATCACAAAGCTGTTTGCCGATCGATTGGCGGCGGAGGGGATTTTGGTCAACGAGATCTGTCCCGGCATCATCGCCACGGGTATGACGGCGGCGGTCAAGGAAAAATATGACGCGCTCATTGCAGACGGACTTGTTCCGCTTGGACGGTGGGGGTTGCCCGACGACATTGCCAAGGCAGTGTTGGCGCTTTGTGACGGCACCTTTGGCTACACCACAGGTCAGTCCTTTATTTTGGACGGCGGAATGCACATCAGAAAGCTGTGAACATAATGAAAAAACAATATAACACGATCATTATCGGTACGGGCTGTGCGGGCTATAATGCCGCCGACCGCCTTTATGACTTTGGAGTCAAGGATATTGCCATTCTCACTGAGGGTAGATTTATGGGTACCTCTCGCAATACGGGAAGTGACAAGCAGACCTATTATAAGCTCTCGCTGTGCGGCGCCGACGGCGACAGCGTGCGCGAGATGGCAGACACGCTCTATTCGGGCGGCGGTGTCATGGGCGAGCACGCGCTTTGCGAGGCGGCGTATTCCACGCGTTGCTTTATGCGGCTTGTGGAGCTTGGTGTGCCGTTTCCAACCAACGAATTCGGGGAATATGCAGGCTACAAGACCGATCACGATCCGCGTACGCGTGCCACGTCCTGCGGCCCTCTTACCTCCAAATACATGACCGAAGCGTTGGAGCGCTCGGTGCTTTCTAAGGGAATTGAAATCCTTGATTTTAAGAGAGCAATCAAGATCATCACCGAGAACGGAGCGGTGATGGGCGTTGCCTGCGCGGACACGGTGACGGGTGAAATTTCTGTAATTGGATGTCAGAATATTATTCTCTGCACGGGCGGCCCTGCGGGGATCTACAAAAACACGGTGTATCCCGAAAGCCAGCACGGCGCGACGGGACTTGCCATCGAGGCGGGCGCATCGCTTTCCAACATGGAGGAATGGCAATACGGCATCGCAAGCACAAAATTTCGCTGGAATCTTTCGGGCACCTATCAGCAGGTGTTGCCGCGCTATCTATCGGTAGACCGAGAGGGCAACGCACGCGAATTTTTGTACGAGGCGCTGGGCGAAGAATCGCTTGGGCTTATCTTCCTCAAGGGCTATCAGTGGCCCTTTGACGTAAGGAAGGTGGAGGGCTCATCGAAGGTAGATCTTCTGGTTGCCGACGAGATCAAAAAGGGAAATCGTGTGTACCTCGATTTTACGGAAAATCCAAAAGGGCTGGAGAGGGGATTTGACGTTCTTCCCACCGAGGCTTACGAATATCTGGAGCGCTCGGGAGCGCTTTTCGGAACGCCCATTGAGCGTCTTGTCAAAATGAATCTTGGTGCCATTGAGCTATATGCTGACCACGGCATCGATCTGTATACCGAGCTTTTGGAAATTGCCGTGTGTGCGCAGCATTGCAACGGCGGTGTGACGGTGGACGAAAATTGGCAGGCCGAGGTGGAGGGACTTTATGTGGCAGGCGAGGCAGCCGGAACCTTCGGCGTGTACCGCCCGGGCGGAAGTGCCCTCAACTCCACGCAGGTGGGAAGCCTGAGGGCCGCCGAGCATATTGCGAGGAAAAATGCGAACGCGTATGCCGAGCCGAAATATGCGGCACCCGTGCTTCGAGTGGGAGAAAGCAATCTTTCGGCAATTCGGGATGAAATGCAGACCGAAATGAGCCGCGCGGCCGACTTTGACCGAAGCGTAAGCGGCATGAAAGCCTTGCTTGAAAAGGTGGAAACGCTATATTGCGATTTCTTCGAGATCGTCCGAATCGGTTCGTCTGAAGAGACGGCAGATGCCTTCAA
>JAGAUC010000204.1 GCA_017621015.1 Clostridia bacterium
AACCTTCGTGACGCTCTGTCCGAGGTTATCTACGACAGATTCTACGAGGATCCCACGCTCATCGCATACGGTGAGGACGTTCGTGACTGGGGTGGCGCATTCGCCGTTTACCGCGGTATGATGGATGCATTCCCCCACAGCCGTCTGTTTAACTCGCCCATCGCCGAGGCCGCTATCGTCGGTACGGCCGTTGGTTACGCCGTTTCGGGCGGACGTGCTCTTATTGAGCTTATGTACGCTGACTTCATCGGTTGTGCCGGTGACGAGATCTTCAACCAGATGTCCAAGTGGCAGGCAATGAGCGCAGGTATCCTCAAGATGCCCGTCGTTCTCCGTGTATCGGTTGGTTCCAAGTACGGTGCACAGCACAGCCAGGACTGGACCGCTCTTTGCGCACACATCCCCGGTCTTAAGGTTTGCTTCCCCGCAACGCCTTGGGAGGCTAAGGGTCTTATGGAGTCCGCTCTGAAGGGCACCGACCCCGTTGTCTTCTTTGAGAGCCAGAGAATTTATGACGTCGGCGAGCAGTTCCACGAGGGTGGCGTTCCCGCTGAGCGTTATGAGATCGAATTCGGTGACACCAACAAGGTTCGTGACGGTAAGGACGTTACCATTCTTACCATCGGTGCCGCTCTGTACCGCGCAGTCGACGCGGCAAAGCAGCTCTCCGAGAAGTACGGCATGGAGGCTGATATCATCAACATCCACTCGCTGGTTCCGCTGGATTACACCAAGATCATCGAGTCGGTTAAGAAGACCGGTCGCGTGGTTCTTGTTTCCGATGCTTGCGCTAGAGGCTCGTTCATGAGTGACGTTGCTAAGAACATCACCGAGCTTTGCTTCGACGATCTGGATGCACCGCCTGTAGTAGTCGGCGCACGTAACTGGATCACTCCTCCCTTTGAGTTTGACCAGTTCTTCTTCCCGCAGGCTTCCTGGATCCTTGACGCGATCCATGAAAAGCTGGTTCCGCTGCCCGGACACGTTGTGGAGGACGGCTGCACCGAGGCTGAGGCTATCCGCCGCGCACAGAAGGGTGTCTGATCCGGACGGGAACGGTCATTGTGTCTATGCTTGATCTCAAGGTTACAAGAACCGCCAACGCGGGGGTTCTGCTGGAGATGGACGGCACCACGTTTTTGCTTGACGGCGTTTGTAAGCTGGTTTTCCCGTACCTCGGTACACCGGGAGCACTTCGCGAGCGCTTGACGGAAAACCCGCCCGACGTTCTGGCGTTTACCCACAAGCATGAGGACCATTGTGACGATTCCTACGTTCAACTTTATAGACAAAAGACTCTCAGGTCCGTTTACGGGCCTGAGAGCCTGCCTTTTTATGAGGTGGGAAACGGAATCGGGATGGCTCTCAGAGAAACGCGCCACATCGGAAAGAGTGATGCTCCTCACGTTAGCTACGCGATCATGGGAAGCTCCACGGTCTGGTTTATGGGAGACGCTTCGCCGCTTTCCCTTGAAAAAATGGTCGACCTGCCAAGACCCGACCTGCTCATCGCGCCGTTTGCTTATGCCAACACGCCCTCCGCGTGGCGAAGGACAAAGGAGATTGGCGCATGGAAAATCCTGCTCGTGCATATGCCGCGAGAGGAGGATGACAGAGTCGGACTTTGGGATATGGTGAGAAGCACCGTGGGCGAGGATCCATCGCTTTTGATTCCCGATATGGGACAAACATACTGCTTTTAAAAGGCAAAAAGGATGGGAGATCCCATCCTTTTTCTTATGTGCGAATACCTCCAAGCTCAAGGATCAGCGCTTCACATTCGGGCTTTTCCATCGATTTTCGTTCGATCAACATGGGAACCAGCCTTTTGAGTAGGGTCTCGTTTTTTTCTACGATGGTCCTTGCCTTTTGATAACAGCTTTGCTTGATTTCTTCAAACGTGTGATGTAGCCGTTCAATATGTTCCTTTGGATATGGGATATCTCTATACTCCATATCTGTAGAAAACAGATCGAGTCCGAGCATACCGCAATTTGATATTTTGAGAAGAATGTCATCGACCAACCCCAAATTGACACTCAGATTGTTGTAGACCTTTTTGAAATAGAGCTCCTCCGCCGCATAGCCGACCAAAAGAGCTGTAACCGTTGCCAGATAGTCATTTTTACAGAAAAAGGTTTCTGCCGTCCGCTTCTTTTCCGCATAATCGTCGACATACTCGTCCTCGTAGTCATATTCGTCCTCATCGGTTTCCCATATGATTTTGTTAAGGAAGGAATTGCAGACCGTGGAGTCCTCAACATTCAGCACGTATCCGCTATTACTGTAGAGACGGCTTGCAATAAAGGAACCGATGTTTCTGACCGCATTTACCATATAAAACTGGTTGGAACGCTCGGTTGGAATATCCTCCTCTTTGATTTCGGTTATTTTTCTGCGTATCAGATCCTCGCAAACGCTATTGCTTTCGTCGGATTGCAGCAGACATTCGTTGATCAGGGTTTTAAGTGCGGCACAAGAAAAACCGACGCACAATCTGGATATGCTTTCAGCGGACAGTGCAAATTTCGCAGGGGAAGCATTCATATACATATGAAGGATTGCCGTTCTTGAGCTTTGGTCGGGAAGCCCGAGATGAATCTTTTTGTCAAATCTTCCTGCCCGCGTTATGCTTGAGGGGAGAGCATGATAGTTGTTGCAGGTTGCCACGAAAACGATTTTGTTGCTTTTGTCCATGCCATCGATTAGTGTGAGCAACTGGGCCAGAATGGTCTTGGAGCGGTCGGTGTAATATTCCTCATCCTCATTCGGCAAAAGCTTGTCCAACTCGTCAAAGAAGATCATGGTCGGCTTTTTGCTGCCGGATCCCTTTAAAAATGCGGTTCGGATCTGTTTACAAATGTCCTTTTCGGAGGCGGACTCGGAGAGGTCAATTTTGATATTACAGAGTAAACACTCGCGCGCTAAGATTTCAGCGAACAAGGATTTTCCTGTGCCGGCTTCTCCGTAAAAAATGATGCCCTTGGGCAGAGTGGCACCCTTCAGCTCATATTTCTTTCTGTGATTGAAGATCTCAACCAGATTTTGAAGCTCCTCCTTTTCCTTTTCATATCCTGCGATCTTGTCAAATGCATTCATAGCGTGTTCGCCCCGCCGCATCGCAGGGCTTCCTCCTTTTTCGTTTGTTGCCTCCATTATACTGCGAAAAATTGGGGGTATCAATTGGCAGATTTAAAAATATTATTGACCACTAAAAATGCCAAAAAATATGGTTTTTTGGCAGAAAAACACTTGACATATGACCACTTTTCGTGTACTATAGAGATAAGAGGTGATGAACATGAACGAAAAGATCAAGGTAAGCGTCCCCGTCAGCATTCGAGAACTTCTGTGCAAGGACGCGGAGGATTTCCGCATATGGAAGCCGAGCGGAGAGGCCAACGTAAACGCCTTCATCAACCTTTTGGTTATGAATTATTACGAGGAATTTGCCGCCGATGAGGATGCCCTTCGGGACAAGATCGAAAAGGCGCTTTCCTCCATTCCCGAGAAATATGCAAAAGTCGCGTTCGACGAGGTGCTTCGGGCAATCACCTCGCGCGAGCGGGAGGGGCACGCGAGGGAAAAGAGCGTGGCCATTTCCTTTAAGCCGACAAAGCTCACGGAAGGCGTTTTTCTTCATATTGAAAACGTGCTCTTGCGAAACGATACGCTTTCCTCCTTTTACCGCAAGCTGTTTGTTTCCTACGCACAAAAAACCAAAAACGAAAGAGAAAAGATCATACATAGACAAAACTATGAGCTTTTGTACCGTGCGATCAGCCGAGGACAGCAGGTCTGTCTTTCGCTGGAGAACGAAAAAATATACGGCGGCGTTTCGGTATACGCCATTGCGCCGGCGCGTGACGAGCTGTTCAATTATGCGCTTGTCTTCAGTGATGGGAAAAACCGAACCATCCGCCTGTCCAAAATCAAAACCGTTTCCTTGCTTGCCGACGCGGCGGACATTCCCGAGGAGAGCCGCAGGCTGTTTGATCGCCAGATCGTGTGCGGGGCCCAGTATCCCATTTACGCGACCGATGACAAGCCCATTCGCGTTCAGCTGAGTGAAAAGGGCAAGGAGCTGTTCAACAAGATCTATCTTTACAGACCGATCCCCACCAAGATCGAGGGGGACGTCTATACCTTTGAGTGCTCGGCCAACCAGGTGCTGTATTATTTTGAACGCTTCGGCGCGGAGGCACTCATTCTCTCGCCGAAGAAGCTGGGCATCTTTATGCGGAATTACTATCATTTTGCACTCAAAAAATACCGTACGGTCTACAATAAGGACTGATACGCCCTCTGGAGAAAGGAAATAAGGCTATGAATTTTACAGAAATTGCACAAACCAGACAGTCCTGCCGAAGCTACGATCCCTCGCGTGAGGTGGAAGGGGAGAAGCTTGACGCCATCCTTGCCGCCGCACGCCTTTCCCCCTCGGCCTGCAACGGACAGCCCTATCACATTACCGTGTGCAAGGGTGAGATCGCCAAAAAGGTGGCCGAGGCCACCAAGGATATGGGCATCAATGCCTTTGCACCCGATGCACCGATCTTGCTTGTCATCTCGGAGAAGCCATACGTGGCCAAGGCGGCGCTGGGTGCCAGACTCAAAAAGAACGACTACCGCTCAATCGATATCGGCATCCTTTCCGCCTACATTACCGCCGAGGCAACCGTGCAGGGGCTTGGAAGCTGCATTCTCGGGTGGCTGAACGAGGCACAGATCCGCGAGCTTTGTGGACTTGACGGTGCGGTGCGCCTGGTGATCACGCTTGGATACGCCAAGGAGGGCGACCCTCTCCGTCAGAAAAAGCGGAAAGAGCTTGACGAGCTTGTCCGCGTGATCGGATAAAAGGAGGCAGAAATGACAGAGCTGGAAAAGATCGCGTATGCGAAATCCTTTATTGACAGCTTGGCAAACGGCATTAACCCTCTGAGCGGCGCTCCCGTGCCGGAGGATGACCTTGTCAACAACATTCGTATCTCCCGCTGCCTTTTCTACGTTTCGGGCATCCTTCAAAGCGTGATCGCACACGGTGGGGATCCAAAGCCCAGAAGCAAAAAGGTAAAAGGGCGTCCGTTTTCCATTCTGCCCGAGCAGCTTGAGGGGTATGTATGCAGTACGGAGCCCATCTCGGCAACCGCTGTTTGCCGAAAGCTCAATTGGTTGGTTCCCGAAGTAAAGGACAAGGTCATGAAGGGCATGACGGCGCGCCATATGATCGCTTGGCTTGAGAGCCTTGACCTGGTGGAGCGCCGAGAGCTTTCGGACGGGATACAGAGAAACTTTGCCACTCCGGCCGGCGAGGGGATCGGCCTTAAAAACGTGACCAGATACGGCTATGGCGGAAAGCACTATCTGCTTCTCTTTTCGGAGCAGGCACAGCAGTTTGTGATCGACAACATCGACGCCCTCTCGGCGTTCGAGCTGGCGGAAAAGCTGCCGGAGGCATCCGAGGAGGACTGAGAGCAAAACGGAGGACCTATGAAGGATATACTTGTAACCGGTGCGTACGGTGGAATGGGACGGGCGGCGATCGCGCTTCTTCGTGACCGCGGCTATCGCGTATTTGCACTGGATAAGACGGTGGGAGAGGCCGAGGAAAATGTTATTCCAATCAAGGCCGACCTTACGTCAAAGGAAAGCATAAGCGACGCGCTTGCGGCGATCCGGATGCAGACCGACCGCCTTTATGCAATATTGCATTTTGCGGGCATTTATATGTTGGATTCACTTGTGGAGATGGAGGACGAGGCCTTCCGCCGCATTTGGGACATCAATCTGCGCGGTGTGTATCTGGTCAACAAGACCTTTTTGCCGCTCCTTGGCAAGGGAAGCCGCATCCTGATTACGACCAGCGAGCTGGCGCCCTTAGATCCGCTCCCCTTTACGGGAATCTACGCGGTGACCAAGGCGGCGCTCGACAAATATGCTTATTCGCTGTGCATGGAGCTTCAGCTGCTTGATATTAAGGTCTCGGTTCTTCGCGCAGGTGCGGTGGATACGGGTATGCTGGACGTTTCCGTAAAGGCGCTGGAGCGCTTTTGCGAAAAGACAGAGCATTACTCCTGCAACGCCGACCGCTTTCGGGGCATTGTAAACCGCGTCGAGGCACGGCACATTCCGCCAAGGAAACTCGCGAAAAAGGTGCTTTGCATTCTTGAGCGGCGTTCGCCCGCCTTCGCCTACAGCATAAACCGCAATCCGCTTTTTCTCCTTCTGAACCTGCTACCGAAG
>JAGAUC010000205.1 GCA_017621015.1 Clostridia bacterium
AATCGAACCCATGTTTCCAGCGTGAGAGGCTAGCGTCTTGAACCGCTTGACCAACGGGCCGTCAGCCTAAAGATTATACCACACAAGTTTCAGCTTGTCAATACCTTTTTTCAAAAAAATTAAATTTTTTATTTTTCCAAAATTCCGCCTGCCTCTCCGCTTGAAATCGGGAGGCAGGCGGCGTATTTTTGGTTACTTTGCGTCGAAATAGCGGACAAGTCCGATGATATGGCTGCTAAGCGCCCGGATCGAGCTTGCCAGCGCTACGTAGCGGCCGCGATAGGCAGTAAGCACCGTCTCGCTCCTTGTGCCATCGGCGTTCGTGACGCTTCCGAGCGTGAAGGTCATATCGCCCTCCGTCGCCCTCAGCACCGTGCCATCGGCAGGCGTCTCGCTGTCGGGGTGCTCCACCTCGTAGCCCTTGTAGGACACCAGCTCTCCCCTTGCATCGTATTGGTAAACCATTACGTTTGAGGAGAAATCCGAGTTGTAAAGTCCCTTGTTGCTGTTCTGGTTGGAGTTGATCAGGTTGCCCTGATATACCGTATCGTAGAAGCCAACCTCAGCAGCATTATAGATCGTGCCCTCCTTGTCCATAAAGGTGTTGGCAACGACGGTCTCCGCGCCATCGGAATCCAGCATGATCAGCTCCTTGTCAAGATTTATCGACCGATAAATACTCTGATCACAGTCGCGCAGGCGGTACCAGATCCAGCCCACGCACGCCTTGGATTCCAGAAGCGAAAGGACATAGTGCTCATAATAGGTTGCGCGATCCTTTTGCGTGAACACAAAGGCACCCGCACCCGTCGAGCTTGCCAGCATCCAGCCGTTGGCGTCGATGGCGTCAAAGCTCATGGCGTAAAACTCGGTCACGATAAACGGCTTGCCCGAGTAGCGGTAGATATTCGAAATGGTCTCTGCCGCAGGATTCATACCGTCATACAGGTTGACCGTGATAACATCCAGGTAATAGCCGGCGGCCCTGTGATAGCCCTCGTTGACCTTACAGTCCCCCGCCACACGCGAGCCAAGGTACATATGGTTGGGATCGCTGGCGCGGATGGCATCTCTTGCTACTTTATAGTATCTGGCATATACAAAGCTGAAGAATTCCTGCGCCATTCTCTCGCGCTCGGGCGAATTCAGGTAATCCGAAAGCGTGGGATTGTCCAGCTCCATACGTCTGGCTAACCACGTCCAAGCCACCGCGTAGGAGAAGGCGTTGGTGGCCTCCTCGGCGGGATTGAGCGTCAGATAGCCGCCCAGAAGATCGCGAGCCGCAGGAAGCTCGTTGTCGGTCGTATAGCCAAAGATGTTCGGATCGTCGGCATAGCCGCCCTTTTCGATCTTTCCGGCCACATATTGCTCGGCAACTGTTACAAAATCGGGGTCAAAGACGTTCATGGTGTTGTTGTAGGGGAACTGTCCCTCGCTGACCTTGGCGCGTCCGATGCGGCTCATATAATGACCGATCACATCAATGCCCACCACGCACGACAGACCGTTTTCCACCTTCAAAAGCTCGTCGGTGGTGCTCACAAAGGCGGTGTTGATGCCGAGATCCAGTAGATCGGCGGTCATCTGCTTGTAAAAATTCTCCTCGGAGCCGTAGGCATCCAGCGAATAGCCAATGTGATTGTCGGCACCAAGGCCTACCTCGTTCATACCGAACGCGAAGTACGGATTTCCAAGTGGGTCAATGATATAGCATCTTCCGTTATGCACCTCGGTATGGAAGAAGCCGGTCGCCTCACCCGTAAAGCCCGCATTGGTGATGCCGCCGTACGCATCGTACTCGGCGCGCATCTCGGCGTACGAGGACTTTAAGAAGGCATTGGCCGTGCTTGTGCCCAGCGTGGACAGCGTACGCGCAAACTTATCGCCGCGCAGATACTCTTTTCCGTAGATATAGCCCTCAGCCTTGTTGGTAGACCAGATGCCGTTATTGAGCCAATTTACGGGCACGGTGAAGTCACCCGCGGCACTCTTTTCGCCGTAGCCCTTCGGGGCAAAGTCACCGACCTCCCCGTGGTCTTGCGACTCGCCGAACATATCGACGTTCCACACCTCATAATAAAGCTCCTCAAACCACTCGTCCACAAGCGCCTCGGCGTAGCCCCAGGGCTCGTAGCCGACGTTTGCCATCTTGTCGAGGTTGGTGCTGATCTCGTAAATGGAATTGGAGATCTCAAGGATCGGCTTGAAGGTGGTCTCCCGCGAATACACAAAGACCTCAAGCGCGTCATCCTTGCCCTCGCTGGTCAACTGGAAGGACACCGTCATGGTGCCGTCCTCGTTTACCATCTCACTGCGAAGATAGGAAAGCACGTCGATAGAGAAATAGCTGGCCGCCCGACAGGGCCCCTGCCCCACCAGCTCCATCGTGGTAGCCATGGACGTATGATTCTGGAAATTCAGATCGTGCTCATTCCAGCCGCTCTTGGTGGCGTGAACCACCACGTCGTAAAGCTTGCGGTAGATATTGGAGTCGATGCTGGGAATGTAAACGCGGAGCTTGGCCGAAGCCGCCGTGTCCAGCGCCTTTACGGTCTCGGCGTCCAGCGTGAACTGAAAATAGCACGCGCGGTAGCCGTCGTTGTTGGGCGTTCCGGGGTTGCGGAACATCATCATAGTCGCGCTGCCCTGATCGGAGGACTGATAGCCGTTTTTGTTCCAGATAAACGTATCGTCTGTGCACTCGACGGTAAGGATCTTGCCCTCGTTTTTGTGCAGAATGGGATATCCCGCTTCGTCAAGCTCACCTATGTAATATAACGTGGTGGCAACTCCGTAGCGGCGAATGCCGTCATTGCCGAGCACGTACGGACGGATGACGATCTCATAGGTCGCAAAGTCCGGCTCGAGCGCAAGCTCCGAAATGTCCAGCGCCGCCGCATATTTGCGGCCGTAAAGCTCCGAGACGTTATAGGTGTTTCCGTCGGCATCGCGAAGCGTTTGGTACACGGTAGCCGTGCCCTCCGAGCGGGACTCGGTCATCACGTTGCCCTCCTCGTCGCGCGCGAGAATGAGCGTCTCATAGCCCACACGGCGGTAATCCAGGCTGTCCAGCCCCAGCACCGCACGTGCGGTGAAGCTATCGCCCTCGGGCTTTGTGACCTGATAGCCCATATAATCGGCGGCGGCCTCACGCTTGAGCTCCACCGAATAGCTGCTATCGGTCTTGAAATACAGATTCTTCATCTTGACGTCCCAGTTAAAGAAGCCGTCAAAGTAACGCACCGCGTGCGAGATATATTTGCCGGGACGGTAGGGCTCGATCTTGAAATCAAACCGCTTTTCGCCGTCAATAAACACCTCGCTGATGCCGTTTTTAGGCGTAAAGACACAACGGATGTTGTACCATCTTCCGGTTTCAAGCTGCACGTCGGTCTTTACCGGCGAGGCAGCCTGCGTATACAGATAGCCGTTGTTGTCCAGTCGAAGCGAGTTAAAGACACCGGGCTTGCCCGTATCCAGGCGCGTATAGATCCAGCAAAGGAAGGAAAGCGGATTTTCCTCGGCCGTCGTGCCATCACGAAGTCCGCTCGGGAAGGCATCAAAATAGAAATCGCCCTCCAGCGAGAAGGTAAAATACGAGCCCATAAGGTTCTCATCATCAAAGGCGTAAAGCGCGGCATTCTCGCCCGGACGGTTGTAGGTATACACCGTGCCGTCCTCTTCCTCGGCAAGATCAAACCGATACCGCTCCAGGCGGTATCCGCTATTGTCATCGGTCAGAAGGTTGATCGAGATGTCGTCGGCCGCCGCCCATAGCGTAAGCCCAAGCACCAAAAGCACAAGCATCACAAAGGACACAAGCACGCGGCGCAGACCTCTGTTTATTGTGTTCATAGCATTCTCCTTTGAAAAAGCGGTCGGAGCAGATGCCGTAGCATCTGCTCCGACCGGAGTATATCGTTATTGTGCGTCGAAGTAATTGATCAGACCGATCATGTGGGTGCTGAGTGAGCGAATGGCCTTGGCAAACGCCACGTATCTTCCCTTATAGACGGTCAAAACGGTCTTTGTATAGCTTCCGTCGGCATGGGTCACCGTGCCGATCTCGAAAATCTCATCGCTCTCCGAGGCATTCACGACCGTGCCGTCTGCAAGCTCCTCGCTCTCGGGATGTTCGATCTCGTAACCCTTTGAGGAGATCAGCTTACCGTCCGCCCCGTAGTTGTATACCGTGACGGTCGACGAGAAGTCGTTGTTGTAAAGACCCTTGTTACTGTTCTGGTTGGAATTGATCGCGTTGCCCTCGTAGATCATATCGTAGAAGCCGACCTGCTCGGCCGTATAGATCACACCATCCTCACCCAGGAAGGTATGCGGCGTGGCGATCTCACCCACGGTCGAGGAAAGCATGATCACGTCCATATCCAGATTGATGGAGTGGTAGATGCTCTGGTCGTTATCGCGGAAGCGATACCAGATCCAGCCCACGCACGCCTTGGACTCGATCAGCGAAAGCACATAGTGCTCGTAATAGGTCGCTCTCTCCTCCAGCGTCTCGGTATAAGCGCCCGCGCCGTGCGAGCTTGCCAGCAGCCAGCCGTTGGCGTCGGTAGCGTCAATGCTCATCGCATAGAACTCGGTCACGATAAACGGCTTGCCCGAATTGCGGTAAAGATCGGTGATGGTCGTTGCCGCAGGGTTCATGCCATCGTAAAGGTTGACCGTGAGAATGTCCAGATAGTAGCCGGCGGCTCTGTGGTAGCCCTCGTTGACCTTACAGTCACCCGCAACGCGCGAGCCAAGATACATATGGTCGGGGTCGGTAAGCTTGATGGCGTCTCTTGCCACCTTGTAATATCTCGAATACACAAAGCTGAAGAACTCTTCGGCCATGCGGTCATGCTCAGGCGAGGAAAGGTACATATCCAGCGTGGGATTGTCGGTTTCCATACGTCTGGCTAACCACGTCCAGGCCACCGCATACGAGAAGGCATTGGTGGCCTCCTCGGCAGGATTGAGCGTCAGATAGTTGGACAGCAGGTCGCGCGCCGAGGGAAGCTCGTTGTCGGTCGTGTAACCGAACACGTGCGAGTTGCCAACGTAATTGCCCGCGAGGATCTGCTTTGCCACGTTCTCGTTGGAGAAGGTGACGAAATCGGGATCAAACACGTTCATGGTGTTGTTGAACGGGAACTCGCCCTCCGCAATGGGGGCACGTCCGATGCGGTGCATATAGTCGCCCACCACGCTCAGACCCACCGCACACGCCAGAGGGTTCTCCACCGCAAGAAGCTCCTCATTGGGGCTTACAAACGCGGTATTCACACCCAGCTCCAGAAGCTCGGCGGTAATGGCGTTGTAATAGTTTTCCTTGGTTCCGTACGCGTCAAGCGAGTAGTTCACGTGGTTGCCGCCGCCGATACTCACCTCGTTCATACCAAAGGCAAAATAGGGATAGCCCAGCGGGTCGATGATGTAAGCTCTTCCCTCATACATTTCGGTATGGAAGAAACCGGTCGCCTGTCCTCTCCAGCCCGCGTTGGTAATACCGCCATACGAATCGTAGGTAGCTCTCATCTCGGCATACGAGGATTTCAGGAATTCGTTGGCGGTGCTGGTACCAAGCGTAGCGAGTGTACGCGCAAACTTGTCGCCGCGGAAGTAGGCCTCGCCCTTCTTGTAGCCCTCGGTAGAGCTGGTCGTCCAGAAGCCATTGTTGAGCCAACGCACGGGAACCGTGAAGTCACCGGTTGCCGTTTTTGCGCCGTAGCCGTTGGGAGCAAAGGGCTCATCGCCGTGGTAGATGGGCTCACCGAACATATCGGTCAGCCACACCTCGTACTGAAGCTCCTCAAACCACTCGTCCACAAGCGATTCAGCGTAGCCCCAGGGCTCGTAGCCTGGGTTGGCCATCTTGTCCAGATTGGTCACCACCTCATACACCGAGTTGGAGATCTCAATGACCGGCTTGTAGCTGGTTTCCTTGGGGTAAGCATAGACCTCAAGAGCATCGCTCTTGCCCTCAGTAGTGATACGGAAGGAAACGGTCAGCGAGCCGTCCTCATTGAGCGGCTCGGAAATCAGGTACTGAAGCACGTCTGCCGTAAAGTAGGCTGCCGGGCGGCAGGGTCCCTGATATACCTGCTCTCTGGCCGCCGCCATCGAGCCGTGATTCTGGAAATTCAGCGAATGCTCGTCCCAATCGGTATCGGTGGCGTGGACCACGATATCGTAAAGCTTACGGCTGGTATTGCCGTCCACACGCGGGATGTAAACGCGGAACTTGGCCGAAGCCGCCGTTTCCAGCTGCTTTACGGTCTCGGCATCCAGCGTAAACTTAAAGTAGCACGCGCGGTAGCCGTCCTTGTTGGCATCGCCGGGGTTACGGAAGATAAACATCGTCGAGGAGCCGTAATCCGCCGTCGTGTTTCCCGCCTTGTTCCAGATGTAGGTATCGTCGGTACAGTTGACCGTATAGACCTTACCGTCGTTCTTGTGAAGCACCGGATATCCGTCGGCATCCAGCTCGCCAATGTAGTAAAGCGTTTGTGCCAGGCCGTAACGACGCAGGCCGTCATTGCCAAGCACGTACGGACGGATGACGATCTCCATACTGCCGCCGGTCGGCTCGATAGGAATGTCTGGGATCTCAAGTGCCGCGGCATAGTTGTAGCCGTAAAGCTCCTTGATGTTGTAGGTCTTGCCGCTCATGTCGCGCACCGCTCCGTAGATCTCCTGCGATCTCAGTGCGGCCGATTCGGTAAACACCTTGCCGTCCTCGTCAAGGTCAAGCATAAGCACCTCATAGCCCACACGGCTGTGATCGGTGCCGTTGACACCGAAAATACCGCGCAGCGAGAAGGTATCGCCCTTCGGCTTTGCCACCTGATAGCCAAGATAGTCAGCCGCCTCCTCGCGCTTGAGCTCGATAACGTAGCTACTGTCGGTCTTGACAAGGATGTTCTTCATTTTTACGGAAAAGTCGTAAAAGCCGTCGAAATAGCGGACGGCATAGGAGCTGTACTTGCTTGTGCGGAAGGTCTCGATCTTGAAGTCAAACATCTTCTCGCCGTCAATGAAAAGCTCACTGATGCCGTTTCGGGGCGTAAACACGCAACGGATGTTATACCATCTGCCGGTCTCAAGCTTGACGTCGGTACGGGTCGTGGTCGAGCCGGTGGTATACAGATAGCCGTTGTTGTCGATACGAATCGAATTAAAGCGCTCGGGCCTTCCTGTTCCGATGTTGGTGTAGATCCAGCAAAGGAAGGAAAGCGGACTCTCCTCGGGTGTCTTGCCGTCACGATAGCCCTGCGGGAAGGAATTGAAATAGAAATCACCCTCCAGCGAGAAGGTCATGAAGGACCCCATCATATTGGTGTCGTCGTACACGTAAAGCGTGGCGTTACCGCCGTAGTTTTCCGCGTAGGTGACACCGTCCTCGTCGGTCTTGATATCAAAACCGCCCTCATACAGACGGTAGCCGCCGTCGGTATCGGTCAGAAGGTTCCACACAAGGTCATCGGCCGAGGCGGACACCATAAGTCCCGCCGTCATCAGCGCCATAAGCGCGATCACGAAAAGCAGACGGACTGCGCGGGAAAAGGCAAATTTGTTTTTCATAAAAAACCCCTTTCTCTTTTATAAACAAAATACCTAAAAATATATGTGTTATTCTATCACATTTTCGTCACCTTGTCAATGTTTTTTGCCAAAATCTCCACGAATTTTTGGTTTACAATTCTAACTGTAAACCTTTTGAGTGCCAGAGAAGGTTAAAAAAGAGAAAAAAAGACAGAGGCGGCGGCGAGTGCGAGCGAACCTTCGCCGCACCACCGCCGCCCTGTCT
>JAGAUC010000206.1 GCA_017621015.1 Clostridia bacterium
ACTGTCTGGGCGGAGGGCGGCAAGGGCGGCGAGGCGCTTGCGCGCGAGGTGGTTCGTCTGTGCGAGGAGGAAACGGGTAACTTCACCTATTCCTACGAGCTGGACGGTACCATCGAGCAAAAGATCGAAGCCATTGTTAAAAAGGTCTACGGCGGCGACGGCGTTGCCTTCCTGCCTGCGGCCAAAAAGCAGATCGATACCCTCACCGCACTTGGCTTTGCCAACTGTCCCGTTTGCATCGCTAAGACCCAGTACAGCTTCTCGGACGATCCCACAAAGCTCGGTGCACCCGAAGGCTTTACGGTTACGGTCCGTAACGTCAAGGTCTCTGCCGGTGCCGGCTTCCTTGTGGTGCTGACGGGTGACATTCTCACCATGCCCGGCCTTCCCAAGGTTCCCGCGGCCGAGAGGATCGATTTTGACGAGAACGGCAAGATCACAGGCCTGTTCTGATTTTTCACCGGAGGCTGTCGCCGAAAGGGGCGACAGCCTCTCCCTTTTGAAAAAACACCTCCTTTTTACCAAAATACCGTTAAATTCTTTCCAATATCTATTGACAAGAGCCTTCTTTTGTGATATCATGTTACTACGCTAAAGCGTTGAAGCGAATGCGTGCTTTTTAAAAACCACGGAGGACATAGTATGTCGATCGATTCCACCCTTCTCAAAAGCGAAGAAAAGGTCATCCTCAAGCTTCGCGGACTTTACAGAAAATACGGATATACCCACTTTAAAATGAGCAAATTCGAGGAATATGATCTGTACGCCACCAACAAGGAGTTTTTGGTGTCGGACAGCGTCATTACCTTTACCGATACCAGCGGCAAGCTGATGGCCCTCAAGCCTGATGTCACGCTCTCCATCGTCAAGAACTCGGCGGACGGGGCGGGTCTTGTCAACCGTTTTTACTATAATGAAAACGTCTACCGCATTTCGGATAAAACACACCATTACAAGGAGATCATGCAAACGGGTCTTGAGTGTATCGGTGATCTCACGCCCTATCACTTTTGCGAGGTCGTGCGCCTGGCGGCCATGAGCCTTGGCGCCATCTCCGAGGGCTCGGTGCTCAACGTCTCGCACCTGGGCGTCATCTCGGCGGCGCTGGACGGACAGGAGTTCGGCGTGGGACGCGGCGAGCTTCTCTCCTGCATTGAAAATAAAAATACGGGCGGCGTTCGCGCGCTTTGCCAGCAGTATGACATCGGCCCCGCGCGTACCGCCTTTCTCGAGGCACTTACCGCGGCCTACGGTGAGCCGAAGGAGGTGCTGGCAACCCTTCGCGCCAAAACCAAGGAGAAAAAGATCCTTGCCGCGCTTGAGGAGTTTGAGAGCATTCTCGCACTTTGCGGCCGAGTCGAGGGCGTTCGTCTTTCGGTAGACTTCTCGCTGGTCAGCGATATGAATTACTACAACGGCCTCACCTTCCGCGGCTATGTACAGGGCGTTCCCACCAGCGTGCTTCGCGGCGGTCAGTACGATAAGCTGATGGAAAAGATGGGCAAGACCTCTCGCGCCATCGGCTTTGCCGTATACCTTGATCTTCTCGACCGTTTGGAAAAGAAAAGCGACTACGACGTGGACGTGCTTCTCCTGGTTTCCGAGAGCACGCCGACCGATGCCATTCTGAAGGAGACCGAGGCACTGATCGCTAAGGGAAAAACCGTTTCGGTGCAAACAAAAATGCCCGAAAAGCTGAGATACAAGCAAGCAATAACGCTGGGAAAGGAGAGCCTGTGATGGGACAAATGCTTCAGATCGCCCTGCCCAAAGGTCGGCTTGGCGAAAAGGTGTTCAAAATGTTTGCCGCCGCGGGCTTTGATTGCCCTGAGGCGCTTGAGGATACGCGAAAGCTGATCTTTGAGAATCCCGAGGCCGGCGTTTGCTTTTTCTGGGTCAAGCCCTCGGACGTAGCCATTTACGTCGAGCGCGGCGCGGCCGACGTCGGCGTTGTGGGCAAGGACATTCTGATGGAATATAAGCCGGAGCTGTTTGAGCTTCTCGACCTTGAGGTAGGCAAATGTCGCCTGGCCGTGGCCGGTAAAAAGGGCTTTTACGATTCCACCGAGCACACGCTCCGCGTGGCCACCAAATTCCCAAGCGTAACGATGGAATACTACGCAAAAAAGTGCCGCGACATTGACATTATTAAGCTCAACGGCTCGATCGAGCTGGCACCCATTCTGGGGCTTTCCGACGTCATTCTGGATATTGTGGAGACCGGAAAGACGCTTTTGGAAAACGATCTCGAGCCCTTTGAGACCGTGGCCGAGGTCAGCGCACGCCTTGTGGCCAACCGCTCGGCATTTCAGTTTAAAAATGAGGAGATCCAAAAGCTCCTTGAGGGACTCAAGGCACAGGTGGAGGCAAAAAGATGATCCGCATACTTGATTATAAGCAAATCGAAACCAAGGAGATCTTCGCGCGCATGGCGCCCAAAAGCCAAGTGGAGGACGTGGTGGCAGAGATCCTTGAGGACGTAAAAAACAACGGAGACGAGGCTCTTTTCCGCTACTGCGAAAAGTTTGACCGCGCTAGGCTCACCTCGCTTGAGGTCACAAATGAGGAATTTGAGGAGGCCATGACAACGGTCGATGCCGACTTCATTCGCATTCTGAAGGAGGCCGCCGCCAACATTCACCGCTTCCACAGCGCGCAAAAGCGCGAGGGCTTCACCCTAAAAAGCGAAAACGGTGTTATTGTCGGTCAGCGCATCCTGCCCATCGAGAAGGCCGGTCTTTACGTGCCCGGCGGCACCGCCGCTTACCCCTCGACTGTCCTTATGGACAGCATCCCCGCCAAGATCGCGGGCTGCCGTGAGATCGTCATGGTCACGCCCCCGAGTGCGAACGGCAAGATCGCCGCTCCCATTCTGGCGGCGGCAAGGATCGCAGGTGTAGACCGCGTGTTCAAGATCGGTGGCGCGCAAGCGATCGCCGCGCTGGCGTACGGCACCGAGAGCGTGCCGCGCGTAGACAAGATCGTCGGCCCCGGCAACGCCTTTGTGGCCGAAGCCAAAAAGCAGGTGTTTGGACAGGTGTCCATCGATATGATCGCAGGCCCGAGTGAGATCCTGGTCGTTGCCGACGGTAAGGCCAGCGCCAAAAACGTGGCGGCCGACCTTCTCTCGCAAGCCGAGCACGACAAGCTGGCCAGCGCGGTCCTGGTCACCGACAGCGGCGAGCTGGCTCTGGCCGTTCAGGCCGAGCTTGAGCGCCAGATCCCCTTGCTCGAGCGGCAGGAGATCGCACGCGCCTCGATTGAAAACGCGGGCAAGATCCTTGTGGTCGCGTCGATCGACGAGGCCATTGAAATGGCCAACATCCTGGCTCCCGAGCACCTGGAGCTTTGCCTGGACAATCCCTTTGATTATCTGGACAAGGTACAGAACGCCGGCTCGGTCTTTCTCGGCCGAAGCTGCCCCGAGGCGCTGGGCGACTACTATGCAGGCCCCAACCACACGCTTCCCACCAGCGGAACAGCACGCTTTTCCAGCCCCCTCTCGGTAGACGATTTCATCAAGAAATCTCAGTTTATCTACTACCCCGACGACGCCTTCCGTGCGGTAGCGGGCGACGTGGATCGCTTTGCGCGTGAGGAAGGTCTCACGGCGCACGGTCGAAGCGCAACCATACGTCTGGAGGACAAAGCATGAGTCAATTTTTCACAAGCCGTCTTTCGGCTCTCAAGCCATACACACCGGGCGAGCAGCCAAAGGATACGGTATACATCAAGCTCAACACCAACGAATCGCCCTTCCCCCCGTCCGAGGGTGTTCAAAAAGCAGTAGCGGACGAGGCGGCACGGCTTCAGCTTTACTCCGACCCCGAGTGCCGTGACCTCAACCGAACCGCCGCCGACTTTTTCGGCGTAGGCACCGATCAGATCCTTATGACCAATGGCTCGGACGAGATCCTCAACTTCGCCTTTATGGCGTTTGGTGACGATCAAAACCCCTTTGCCTTTCCGAGCATTTCCTACGGCTTTTACCCCGTGTTTGCGGCACTGAACCGCGTTCCCGCCAAGCCCATTCCGCTTGGGGCGGATTTTCGCATCAACGTTTTGGATTACAAGGACATCGGGGCCAACATCGTCATTGCCAATCCCAATGCCCCGACGGGTCTGTATCTCGGACTTGACGAGATCGAATACCTGCTTGAAAACAACCGCGACCACGTGGTGGTCATTGACGAGGCGTACATCGACTTCGGCGGCGAAAGTGCCGTTTCGCTGATTCCGAAATATGAAAATCTCCTGGTCACACGCACCTTCTCCAAATCCTATTCGCTGGCGGGCGCACGTCTTGGCTTTGGCATCGGATCCCCGTCGCTTATCGCAGACCTTAACACCATCAAATACTCCACCAACCCCTACAATGTCAACCGCATGACCATGGCGGCAGGCAGGGCGGCTCTTCTGGATGCGGCGTATTACCGCGAGGGCTGTGATAAGATCATGAAAACGCGCGAGAGAACGCGACAGGCGCTCTTATCGCTCGGCTTTACGGTGACCGACTCTAAAACCAACTTCTTGTTTGCCGCTCACCAAAAAATCGGCGGCAAGGAGCTGTACCTTGCACTCAAGCAAAACGGAATTCTCGTCCGCCACTTTGATCTGCCCGAGATCGAGCGCTACAACCGCATCACCATCGGTACAGATGAGCAGATGGACATTCTTCTTGAAAAAATAAAATCCATTTTGAAAGGAATCTGAATATGAGAATCGGAAAAATTGAACGAAGAACCAACGAGACTGACATTTCCCTTACCCTTTCGCTGGACGGAAGCGGTATCGTAGACATCAAGACCGACTGTGGCTTCCTTGGACATATGCTCACGCTGTTTGCCGCACACGGCGGCTTTGACCTTACGCTCCGTTGCACGGGCGACGCCAAGGTCGACTACCACCACACGGTGGAGGATGTCGGCATTTGCCTGGGTCGCGCCTTTGCTCAGGCCATCGGCGACAAAAAGGGCATCACGCGTTACGGCGACCGCCTTCTCCCGATGGACGAAACGCTGATCCTCTCTGCTGTTGACATTTCGGGACGCGGCGGCCTCTTTATGGACATCGAGCTTACCAAGGAAAAGGTGGGCGACTTTGACACCGAGCTTGTAGAGGAATTCTTCATTGCCTTTACCCGCAATGCAGGCGTCACGCTTCACATCAAACAGATGAGCGGCAAAAACACCCACCATATCATCGAGGGAATCTTCAAGTCAGTGGCACGCGCACTTTCGGCCGCCTCGCGCATTGATGAAGCAAACGCCGGCATCCTTCCCTCCACCAAAGGAGTACTTTGATGACCGTTATCGTTGACTACGGCGTGGGAAATCTCTTTTCCCT
>JAGAUC010000207.1 GCA_017621015.1 Clostridia bacterium
ATTTTACTGTATCCTTTAAATTGAGATTGATTTTCAAATTCGATCTCAAGTATAACACATTTGCTCCCAAAAGTCAAGGAGAATCGGGCAAAAATCATTTTTGGCTTTTTTCACACATAAAATAGAACAAAACGTATCAAACGGAAAGGAAAAAAGCATGAATCGCACCCTGCCAAAAACCAACAAAGCGCTCGGCCTTTCGGAGGAAGAAGTACCCCACAGGCGTGAAAAATACGGCTCCAATCAAATGACGCCGCCTCGCAGAAAGGGGTTTTTCTCGCATTTTCTGTCCAACATGAATGACCCTGTGATCCGCGTGCTTTTGATTGCGCTGGCTGTCAATCTGCTCTTTGTTTTCCGCACCTCGGACTGGGTGGAAACGCTTGGGATCGGCATCTCAGTATTTCTCGCCACCTTTATTTCCACGCTCTCTGAATATGGCAGTGAAAACGCCTTTTCCAAGCTTCAAATGGAGGAGCAGAATTTCCTATGCCGCGTGCGGCGCGACGGTACGGTAAAGGAAATTCCGATCAGCGAGATCGTGGTTGGAGACATTCTCCTGCTCTCAGCAGGTGACAAGATCCCGGCTGACGGTTTTTTGATTGAGGGTAAGCTTTCGGTTGATCAAGCCGCCATGACGGGAGAGACAAAAGAGGTGGCAAAGCGCCCGGGACACGGCGAGAAGCTGGCGCCGAACTCCCCGTCTGCCCTGCTTCGCGAGTGCACGGTAGTTTTGGGAAGCGGCGAAATGGAGGTGACAGTCGTAGGAGACAAAACCTTCATCGGAGAGATCTCACGGGAGATCTCTCTGGACACAAGGCAAAGTCCCCTTAAGCTTCGCTTAACAAAGCTGGCCTCGCAGATCAGCCGTCTTGGCTACGCCGCCGCATTGCTGGTTGCCGTTGCCTATCTTTTAAATGAGATCCTTTTTGATAGCGATATGAGCCGCGTGCTCATCCTTCAAAAGCTGAGTGACCTGCCGTTTATGCTGAGTACACTGCTTGATGCCTTTATGCTGGGACTTACGGTGATCGTTGTCGCCGTGCCCGAGGGGCTGCCGATGATGATTGCCGTGGTGCTGTCCTCCAATATCAAAAAGATGGCGCGCGACATGGTGCTTGTCCGTAAGCCGGTGGGCATTGAGGCCGCGGGAAGCATGAACCTGCTTTTCACCGACAAAACCGGAACACTGACCGAGGGCAAGCTCTGTGTGACCGAGGTGTTTACCTCGACCGAAGGCTTTTCGAGTGCCGCCGTACTTAAGCGCGAGGCAATGCCGCTGTATGAGCAGCTTCATCTCTGCTCCTTTTACAACACCGAAGCCTCCCACACCGAAAAAAACATCAGCGGCGGCAACACAACCGAGCGAGCGCTTTTGCGTTTTTTTATGGGCGAGGATAAGCCGACGCCTTGCCGAATCCTTGGCAAATCGGTCTTTGACAGCGACAAAAAATATTCCTGCGCCACGCTGTCTCTCATGGGCGGCGTCACACTTTTCAAGGGAGCGCCCGAGCGGCTGGTCCCCTTCGTAACACACGAGCTTAACAAAAGCGGCAAGGAAATTCCCTTTGATAAAAGTGCTTTTCTCGCGCGTATGGACGCGCTTACTGCGAAGGGGGCGCGCGTTCTGGTGGCCGCGTTTACCAAGGGCGAAATGAGTACCCCGAAAAATCTGACCCTCGTCTGCGGCATCGCCATGTCCGACAAGATCCGCGCCGAGGCGCGTGCCTCGGTGCTCGCGCTGAAGGATGCAGGTATTGGCGTGGTAATGATCACGGGTGACAACCCGGAAACGGCACGCACCATTGCCACCGCCTGCGGCCTCCTCTCGCGGAGCACCGATCTTTGCCTTACCTCCGATCAAATGAGCGAGATGTCCGACGAGCAGCTTGCCGATGCCCTGCCGCGTCTTGCCGTGGTCGCGCGCGCACTGCCGCGTGACAAAAGCCGTCTCGTTCGCGTAGCTCAGGCTCGTGGGCTTGTTTGCGGTATGACGGGCGACGGCATCAACGATGCACCGGCTCTCCGACGTGCAGACATTGGCTTTGCCATGGGGAGCGGCACACAGGTAGCCAAGGAGGCCGGCGACATCATCATTCTGGACAATAACCTCGCCTCGATCGTCCGTGCGGTGCTTTACGGTCGCAATATTTTCAAGAGCATACGCAAATTCATCACGCTTCAGCTTACCATGAATTTCTGCGCCGTCGGCGTTTCGATGATCGGCCCGTTTCTGGGAGTCGACGCCCCCGTGACCGTCATTCAAATGCTTTGGATCAACATCATTATGGACTCGCTGGGCGGACTTGCGTTTGCGGGCGAGCCGCCGCTTTCCTCCTATATGAAGGAAAAGCCAAAACGGCGCGACGAGCCCATTCTGAACGCCTATATGATAAGCGAGATCCTCATGCTCGGCGGCTTTACTATTCTGCTCTCGCTTCTGTTTTTAAAGCTGCCCGGTATCGTTTTGCGCTTTCGAACCACCGAAAATGATCTTTGTCTCCTGACGGCCTTTTTTGCCTTTTTCATCTTTGCCGGCGTATTCAATTGCTTTAATGCGCGTACCGACCGTCTGGATCTGTTTGCGGGCATTTCGAAAAACCGGCCGTTTATGCTTATCATGTTGGCCATTTCGGTTATTCAGATCGGCTTTGTGTACCTTGGCGGCGACCTGCTTCGCACGATGCCGTTATCTGTCAGCGAGATTCTGACCGCTCTATCGATTGCGCTCCTGGTTTTCCCTTTCGAGTTTATCCGCAAGCTTATCTGGAAGATCTCCGTAAGCCGAGCGGGATATTAAAAAGGAGGATGGCCTTGCCATCCTCTTTTGGTTGTCTTAGAAAAACACATCCTTGGCCTTAGCCTTGATCTCGGCGGAGGCGATGAAAGGAATTCTTGTGGTGTAGCCGTTCTTGGCGGCGACGATCATCTTGGTGGGCCAAGCAAAGATGTCACGGTTCCAAGCGTTCACGGTGTCGTTGTAAAGCTCGCGTGCCGCAGTGATCTCCCGCTGCAGGTACATATTCTGCTGCATCGCGTCGGCGATCTGATCGTGCGCCTCAAGATCGGGATAATTCTCAAACGCCACGTTCACGCTGGTTGCCAGCTTATCGAGATTGCTTGAGATCTCGTTTCGGCTCTCGTCGGCGCTTGCCGCGTTGCCCGAGCGGTACTTGGCTATGTTCTCAAAGGTGCTCTTGTCAAGGTCGATCGCCTTGTCAAGAAGCTTTGCACAGTTCTGCAGAACCACCACTCTCTGCTCCAGATAGTTGTCGATCTGAGAGGCGTTGCGCTGGATCTTCTGCTCAAGCTGCTGAAAATAGTTCTTAGCCTTGATCTTCATAAAGAGGAATACAAGGCCGGGGATAATGCCCAGAACCCAAAGAAGGATCTCAAAGATGGTTGAGCCCACGCCAACCTTTACGGGGATCTTCTTTGCAATTACGTTTGTGTCCAAGCCCTCCTCGCGGATCTCGGGATTCAGTTCATCAAGTTGATTTGCCATCATTCATTCTCCTTTATGTTTTCTTCTAAAAATTTTGCGGAAAGTCCGTGGTAGGCGACCGCGCATTCGCCCGCATCCTCCAACCGCGGGGATACCTCAATATATGAGGTGCGCTCGATTGGTATGTACTCGGTCCACGGGACCGGCACAAGATGTGTTCTACCGTCACCGCCGACTCTGGGAACATAGTCGGTGTGCATCACGGTGCGATAAGATAGCGCGCGGATCTCCACCGTGTCCGCCTCTTCGGTGTGGGAAAGACCGGTTGCCTTCAGAATGGCTCTCGTTTTGCTTTCCTTCGCCACAAGGCGGGACAGATCCATACGATTTACCAGCGTCTCATATTCGCCGGCGGTGTAATTGACCTTATATTCCCTTAGAGGATCCAGCGACCTTGCCGGCTTATCCTGGTACATCGGGACCGCCAAAAGCGGCGCGAAGTCAAAGAATACCGATTTAAAGTATTCCTCATGAAATGCTTGAAAATTCCTTTGGATCTCCTCCAGATCGTAGGAGCGGCAATGCGCTGAGGACGCATCCATCCGCCACTTTTGCGCGTGGTCGGAATGGATGGTCGTCATACGCTTGCTCTTATAAAAATCAAAGTCATCGCCATATCCGACCTCGGAGCGCATCAGATCCACCATATTGTTTTGCGCAAGCGGCGTAAACATCATACGGAACTGTACCTCATTATCGCGATTGAGCGCATCGAAGAGCACCTCAAACTCGGTGTTGTTCATTTCGGTAAAGCTCTTTCCCTGTTCCAGTGCCTCTTCCGCCTTCTTTTTGAGCTTTTTCTCACCCTTTTTCACCAGACGCTCGATCTGCTTTTCGCTCTTGTCGTCGTGATAAAGTCCCTCACGTGAAAACGAGAGGTCGGGTGCACCCTGCGGAAAATATTTCAGAACGGTATTTTGATGATAAAAGGGCTTAGGCTTTACCACCGAGGCATGAAGCGTTTGCGTGCGCAACCGCGTGCGCAGATTTCCCTTGCTGTCCCGATAGGTTTCCGTCCACGAAATGGTCAGATGTCCGTGGTAGGTCTCCTCACCCATACGGTGTCGGAGCTGACGCTCAAAAAGAAACGGATTTCCCTTATATTCACCCGAAAGTATATCCAAAATTGAGCGCTCGTCGTCAGGCTCGGGCGCATAGGCGCAAAGCTCACGAAGCTCTCGCTCACGCTCGGCGGAATAAAAGCGGTCAAATTCGATCTCGGGAAGCGTTTTCTGCATAAGATCAATGGCATCCCGCTCGCCAAGGAGCGCGTTTAAGGGGGCCATCTCCCGCCACGCCGTATCCAATAGGGTCTGCGCCTCGGCTTGCTTTTGAGCCAGAGTTTCGGAAAATACTTAAGGGTTTTGTTGAGCCTCAGAAAAATCACCAGCAGCGGTACCGCAACAAGAACCACACCGATCGGGATCAGCACAGGCGATGCGGCAATGCCGCCGATAATCAGAAAACCGCCAACAATAGCAACAAGAATGAGAAGAACACGGAAAAACCGTTTCAAGGAAAGCTTCTTTTCGAGCTTTTGCATCTCCCCGAGCTTGGCTTTATATGCTGTGGCGGTCTTTTTGTTCTGCTCGGGATCCACCCCCGAGAGAGCAACGCGCCGTTCAAGCTCCTGCCTTACGTTTTCCCTGTGCTTTTCCCGTCCAACGGTCTCATAATATTTTAACGGTTCCAGCAACAATTCACTCATAAAAATCTCCATAGATTTATGCATCGTTTTCTGTTTTGAATATA
>JAGAUC010000208.1 GCA_017621015.1 Clostridia bacterium
AGCGAGTCCATAGGCCCCGGTTGCGTGCACCTTGGCGTAGAGAACATACATAAGGTTGGTGCTATCGGAAAGGCAGGCTATGGTTGGCAGACCAAGATCGTTGACGAAAACGGAAACGATGTCGCACGCGGCGATGTCGGAGAGCTTGCCGTAAAGGGCAACGGCGTTATGCTGTGCTATTATAAGGACGAAAAGGCAACGGCCGAGTCGCTTCGCGATGGGTGGCTGTATACGGGGGATATGGCCTCGGAGGACGAGGACGGCTTTATTTACCTGGTCGATCGAAAGAAGGACGTCATTATTTCCGGTGGTGAAAACCTGTATCCTGTTCAGATTGAAAACTTCCTTCGACGGCATCCCGCCATCAAGGATTGCGCAGTAATCGGTCTTCCCGATGCGCGTCTGGGTGAAGCGGCGGCGGCCATTGTGGAGCTCAAGGAGGGGGAGACGCTCAGCGAAGAGGAGCTGAACGATTTCTGCACCGAGCTTCCGAGATATAAGAGACCGCGGAAGATCATTTTTGCCACCATTCCCAGAAATCCAACCTGAAAAATTGAAAAGCCCAAGCTTCGCGCTATCTACTGCGGCGGTAGCCTTGTGGCAAAGCAGAATGAGATTTGAGAAAGGAATCACTATGAAGAAATTAATGCTTGGAAATGCTGCGGTTGCGCAGGGAGCCTATGAAGCAGGTGTTCGCGTTGTTGCCTCGTATCCCGGTACCCCCAGCACGGAAATTACCGAAAACATTGTAAAGTATGACGAGATCTATGCCGAGTGGGCCCCCAACGAGAAGGTGGCCGCAGAGGTCGCGATCGGTGCCTCGATCGGCGGTGCGAGAAGCATGTCCTGCATGAAGCACGTGGGTCTCAACGTGATGGCAGACCCGGTGTTTACCGTAAGCTATACCGGTGTAAACGGCGGACTTGTGTTCTGCGTAGCCGATGATCCCGGTATGCATTCCTCTCAGAATGAGCAAGATTCTCGCCACTATGCCAAGGCGGCCAAGATTCCGATGCTGGAGCCCTCGGATTCCTCCGAGTGCCTGAACTTCACCAAGATGGCTTATGAGATCTCAGAGAAATTCGACACCCCGGTGTTTGTCCGTCTTTCCACGCGCGTATCTCATTCGCAGAGCCTCGTAGAGATCGGCGAGAGAGCCAACGATGAGCTGAAGCCCTACGAAAAGAACATCGGCAAATACGTAATGATGCCCGCCAACGCCATTAAGAGACATGTGGACGTGGAAAAGAGAATGTGTGATCTTGCTACATATGCCGAAACCACCGAGCTCAATACCATTGAGGACAACGGAGCGGAGATCGGCGTGATCACGTCGGGCATTTCGTATATGTACGCCAAAGAAGCACTCGGCAATAAGGTCAATTACCTCAAGCTGGGCATGGCATATCCGATGCCCACCGACAAGATCCGCGCATTTGCTAAGACCTGCAAGCAGGTCTACGTTGTGGAGGAGACCGATCCGTTTATCGAGGAGCATTGTCGCGTGATTGGTATTCCCGTAATTGGCAAGGAGGTGTTCACGCTTCTCGGCGAATATACGCCCACTATGATTGCGAAAGCCATTTTGAACGAGTCGGACAAGGAATATTCTGTTTCGAGCGAGACAATTCCTGTCCGCCCGCCCGTAATGTGTGCAGGCTGTCCGCACAGAGCGACCTTCTACGTGCTCAAGAAGCTGGGTCTTGTTGTCAGTGGTGACATCGGTTGTTATACGCTTGGCGCGGTTGCTCCGCTTGCCAGCGTGGATACCACCATTTGTATGGGTGCTTCGGTGAGCGCGGCGCTCGGTATGGCCAAGGCGCGCGGCGCGGAGTTCAATAAGAAGTTGGTTTCTGTTATCGGCGACTCTACTTTTATGCACTCGGGCATCACCGGACTTATCGATATTGTTTATAATAAAGGTAACAATACGGTGATCATATTGGACAACTCGATTACGGGTATGACCGGACACCAGGATAACCCGACCACGGGGCTTACCATTCGCAAGGAGCCCACAAAGCAGGTGGACCTGCTGGCACTTTGCCGTGCAGTCGGCATTGAGCATGTTGTGGTTGCCGATCCGTTTGACGTGAAGAATTTTGAAAAGGTCGTCCGTGAGGAGACCGAGCGCGAGGCCCCCTCGGTCATCATCGCTCAGCGTCCTTGCGCTCTTCTCAAGACCGTGAAGTATTCGGGTCACTGTGAGGTGTCCGATAAGTGCCGCAACTGTAAGCTTTGCATGAAGCTTGGCTGTCCCGCCATTACCAGCACCGAAAATGGCATTCATATTGACGTAAATCAGTGCAATGGCTGCGGCCTTTGTGTAAATGTTTGCCCGTTTGGCGCAATAGAAAAGAAGGACTAAGGAGGGCGTGAGCATGACAAAGAATATTATGATCGTCGGCGTTGGCGGACAGGGAACCCTTCTCGCCAGCCGAATTCTCGGAAATACCGTGATCACCGAGGGCTATGACGTTAAGGTCTCCGAGGTGCACGGAATGAGCCAGCGCGGCGGAAGCGTTGTGACTTATGTAAAATACGGTGAGCGAGTCTATTCTCCCATCATCGATAAGGGGGAAGCGGACATCATTCTGGCGTTTGAGATGCTGGAGGCCTACCGCGCGATGCCGTATCTGAAAAAGGGCGGAAAAATGATCGTCAACACCCAGGAGATCGCGCCGATGCCGGTCATTACCGGCGCGGCCAAGTATCCCGAAAACATTGCCGATAAGCTGAAGGAGAATATTGACGTTACGTGCGTTGACGCTCTTTCGCTTGCCATGCAGGCAGGAAATAGCAAGGCCGTTAATGTGGTTCTGATTGGTCTTATGGCAAAGAACACGGACATTGCGTACGAAAAGTGGATCGAGACCATTCGCACGACTGTTCCTGCAAAATTCCTTGACGTAAACCTTGCGGCCTTTGATCTGGGCTATAATCACAAATAATTGGGGGTACAGTATGGCATTTTATCAAAAAGAAATTGAATGTATGCCGCGTGAGCAGCTTCGTAAGCTTCAGAGCGAGCGCCTTTGCTGGCAGGTAAACCGTATGTATGAAAACGTGGAGCTCTTCCGCAAGAGAATGGACGAAAAGGGGCTGAAGCCCTCGGACATCAAGGGCGTGGAAGACCTCAGTAAGCTTCCGTTCTCCTATAAGCAGGATCTTCGTGACTATTATCCCTACGGACTCTTTGCCGAGCCGATGGAAAACATTGTCCGCGTTCATGCCTCCTCGGGTACTACCGGTAAGAAGATCGTGGTTGGCTATACCCGCAAGGATCTGGATGACTGGGCAGACGGTGTAGCGAGAATGCTGGTCGCCATTGGCGAGGGCAAAGATTCCTTTGCGCAGGTATCCTATGGCTACGGCTTGTTTACCGGTGGTCTCGGTGCTCACGGCGGTGCCGAAAAGATCGGCGCAACCGTTATCCCCACCTCGGCAGGTAACACCCAGATGCAGATCCAGACCATGATCGATTTTGGCTCTACTGTTTTGTTCTGCACGCCTTCGTACGCGCTGTATCTCGGCGAAACGGTGGAGGAAATGGGCGTTAAGGATCAGCTTTCGCTCAGAGCCGGTGTTTTTGGTGCCGAGCCCTGGACCGAGGATATGCGCCACGCCATCGAGGAAAAGCTCGGTCTTAAGGCGTATGACATTTACGGACTTTCCGAGATCATGGGGCCCGGCGTCAGCGGCGAGTGCGAATATCAGTGCGGTATGCACGTTTGGGAGGATATGTTCATTCCTGAGATC
>JAGAUC010000209.1 GCA_017621015.1 Clostridia bacterium
AGCACCATACCGAAGCAATGGAACATCGGCACCTGGATCATCATGCGGTCCGCGGTGGACAGATCCATATGGTCACCAATGTATTTTCCGTTATTGACCACGTTATAGTGTGTAAGCATAACACCCTTGGGAAATCCGGTAGTACCCGAGGTGTACTGCATATTGCAGACGTCATCCTTATCGACAGCGGCCGCCATACGGTAGACCTCCTCGACCGGTACACGCTCGGCCAAGGCAAAGCAATCGTTCCACTCCAAGCAGCCCTTCTGGCGGAAGCCCACGGTAATGACATTTCTCAAAAACGGCAAACGGCGTGTATGCAGGGGCTTGCCAGGCTTTAAGGTAGCAAGCTCGGGGCAAAGCTCGGCAATGATCTGGCCGTAGTGACAGTCCTTAGCGCCCTCGGTGATGATCAACGTATGCGTATCGGACTGGCGAAGCAGATATTCCACCTCGTGGATCTTATATGCGGTATTGACCGTAACCAGCACCGCGCCCAGCTTGACCGTTGCCCAGAAGGCAATGTACCACTGCGGCACATTGGAGCACCAGACGGCAACGTGTGTGCCCGCCTTGACACCCATTGCGATCAGCACGCGCGCAAACTCATCCACATCATCGCGGAACTCGCTGTAGGTACGGGTATAGTCCAGTGTGGTATACTTAAAGGCGTACTGGTCGGGAAACTCCTCCACCATACGGTCAAGCACCTGCGAGAATGTCGCATCGATCAAACGGTCCTTCTCCCAGACGTACTTACCCGTATGTGCGCGGTTATAGTAAAGCGCCTTCTCGTTCCTCGAGGTGTCGCCAAACTGTCTCATATAGTTGACGAACTGAGCGAAAATGATCTCCATATCGTCTAGCTCCTCACACCATTCGGGCGCCCAGACAAGCGAAATAAAGCCATCATAGTTGACCGAGCGAAGCGCCAGCATCATCTCGGCAATGGGAAGCGCACCCTCGCCCATCAGACAATGGCAAAGCTCGCCGTCCACCATCTCCGCGTCGCTGATATGCACGTGACGGACGTACGCGCCGAGGTTCTGGATCATCTGCTCGGGGGTCTCGCCGCTCTCAAAGAAGGAGGCGGACATATCCCAAAGCGCGCCAAGATTGTCGCAGGCAAAGCAATCCAGGAGATCGCGAAGGAGCGCCGTACGGCAAAACAGACCCGCCGTTTCCACAACCAGCGTAATGCCCTTGTCCTCGGCCGCGGAGATCACGCGCTCAAGGAGCGCCTTGGTGCGCGCAAACGCCGCCTCCACGTCCTCGGCCGCCGCCGCGCGAACGCGAACAAACGGAATGTGAAGATTGTCGGCGATCTCCATGCACGCCTCGATCTCGCTTACCGTCTTGTCCGCCTCGCTCGCATCGGCAATGTCACCGATCACGTCGATACACGGAATGGAAAGCTTGCGCTCGTAGAGCCTACGAAGCGTAGAGGCGGCAGCATAATTGTGAAACGCGCCGTCCTTATCGGTAAACAGTTTGTTATAAATATTATGAAGCTCGATGCCCTGAAATTTGACGTTTTCTGCCATATCGCAGAAGGCCTCGAAGCTGATCTCACGCCAGCCCTTTGTGGAAAATGAAAGCTTCATGCTCACGCCTCCTCGTATACGATCTTATTGACGGCACCAAGATACGCGCGAATGGCCGCGCCGATGATGTCGGTGGAAATGCCGTTGCCCGAGTACAGCTTGCCGTCTGAGCGCAGGCGAACCAGCGCCGAGCCCATAGCCTCCTTGCCCTCGGTTACCGCCTGGATCTGGAAATCGTCCAGCTCATAGTGGTGACCGATGATCTGCTCGATGGCACGGAAGGCCGCATCAACCGGGCCGTCGCCAATGCAAACGCCCTGCATACGCGTCTCGCCCTTCATCAGCGTGATCTGTGCACTCGAGGCAATGATGTTGCCGTTGTTGATGACATAGTTTTCAAGCACGTAGGTAGCGGGACACTGAAGCGCTACGCTGGCAACGATGGCCTCCAGCTCCTTAGCGCCCACCTTCTTTTTGGCGGCTACACGCAAAAACTCCTCAAACACCTTGCCGCTGTCCTCCTCGCCGAGATCGTAGCCCAGCTCGAGCACAGCCGCCGCCACTGCCTCGCGGTCGTCTGCAGCATCTAAGTACCAATCGCCCTTGTCCGCACCGATCACCGTCTTGGTGATCTTTTCATTCTTGGCGTTGTCGGCGATCCAGGTGATCTGCCCTACCGTGCGGTGAAGCTCGGTAAAGCGGATGGTGGAGGAAAAGCCGTAACGGTCGCCGCAGTTGCGGACCATATCCGAGAAGGTCTCAAGCGGAATGCCACTTCCGCCAACGGAGGCCTTGACGCCTGCCGCACCGCGGCAGATGGCCAAAATGGCCTCAGCGGTCGCCAGACCGTTCTTATTGTCACAGGAAACGCTGAGCGGAAGCGCGGTCTTTGCCATAATGCCCTCGGCAAACGCCGCAAAATCGTCGGGGAGAAGCTCGGCCGCGCTGTCGCAAACCGAAACACTCGTGGCACCTGCCGCCTCAGCCGCCGCTATGGCCGCCGTCAGAAATTCCGGCTCGGCTCTGGTTGCGTCCACCGCACAGAATTCCACGTCTGCGCAAGCCTCCTTGGCCATGGCCACAATGTACGAGATCCACTCGAGCATCTTCGGAGCCTTTTTATGACAGATGTATTCCATACCGACGGGCGAGATCGGAAGCTCGATGCGAATTCGCGGCTTTTCCGCGTGGCAAAGAGCCGTGGCGGCATCCTTCACGCTCTCCTCGGTAAGCCCTGCGCCCACCGAAAGGATGCTCTTTTTTACAAAAGACGAAACCGTCTTTACCAGCAAAATATCGGTCTTGCCGCTCTTGATCTCGGGCAATTCAATGACGTCCACACCCAGCCTCTCCAGCTGACGTGCGATTTCGATCTTCTCCTTAAAGCTGAAAACGCTTCCCTCTCTGCAAAGTGTGCTATCTGCCACAACAATGGATTTCATATTCTTCTCCTTTCAAACAAAAAAGCCCTCGAAACAGCTCTGCTGCTTCGGGGACGAAAATTCTTTCGCGGTACCACCCCGGTTATTGCCATCGCAATCACCTTTACGGATTCCATCAAATCCTCAGCCGATAACGGGACCCCCCGTAGCCACTTACTGAATTTCTGCGGCTCTGCTCCGGAACGAGACTTGCCATGCCCGATCGCACCGTCTTACACCAACCGACGGTTCTCTATGCCGATAGAGGACAGACCTTAATTCCTTCATTGCATTTCCAAATGATAAAAGATTATATCACACTTTTTCCCCTGTGTCAAGAGCCTTTTTCAAAAAAACCAAAAAAAGGGTCGCAAGCCAAGGCTTGCGACCCTTTGTATTTACTTCAGCATACCTTCAAGTGTGCTATTGGCCGTGGCCAGAGCCTCTGCGATCTTGGAAGCATCTGCACCGCCTGCCATAGCGTTATCGGGACGTCCGCCGCCCTTACCGCCGGTGACAGCCGCCACCGCACCGACAAGCTTTCCGGCGTGAGCACCTGCGGCCACCGCATCCTTACCTGCCGAAGCAAGGAAGTTGAGCTTTCCGCCCTGATAGATGGCAAAAACCGAAACCGCGTTCGGGTACTTGGCCTTGATCTCGTCGGAAAGGCTGCGCGCTGCGTCGATCTGCATATCCTTAAGCTCAGCCGCCACAAGAAGCGCAGCACCCACAGGCTGTGCCTTGTCCATCAGCTCCGAAAGCTTGGAGCCTGCAAGCTTGGCATTGAGCGCCTCGATCTCCTTCTTGGCCGCGTGAAGCTCGCCCTGGAGCTGAGCGGCACGCTTGGAAAGGTCGGCAGGCTTTGCCTTAAGCTCGCTTGCCACCTCGGCAATGGCTTTCTTCTGCTCCTCAAGGATAGCAAGCACCCCAAGACCCGTCGTGCACTCGATACGGCGAACACCGGCCGCCACCGAGGACTCGGAAAGGATCTTGAACAGACCCACCTTGGCAGTGTTTTCTACGTGCGTACCGCCGCAGAACTCGGTCGAGCAATCGCCCATCTTGACCACGCGTACGATCTTACCGTACTTCTCGCCAAAGAGCGCCATTGCACCCATCTTCTTGGCATTTTCGATATCGGTCTCCACCGTGTCTACAGCCACGCCGCGGAGAATGTTGGCATTCACGATGGCCTCGACCTTCTCGATCTCCTTTGCGGTCATGGCCGCAAAGTGAGTGAAGTCAAAGCGTCCGTTCTTGTCATCCACATACGAGCCGGCCTGCTCAACGTGTGTGCCAAGCACCTCACGGAGCGCCGCCTGAAGAAGGTGAAGCGAGGAGTGGTTGCGCATAATAGCCGCGCGTCTTTCGCCGTCGACCTCAGCCGAAAGCGTATCGCCCACCTTAATGATGCCCTCGTTCATACGGCAGATGTGAAGATATACGCCGTCTGCCTTCTTGGTGTCCAGCACCGAGGCGCAAACGGTATCGGTGCCGATGCAGCCCGTGTCACCAACCTGACCGCCGCCCTCGCCGTAGAAGGGGGTCTTGTCAAGGATCAGCGTAAACTCACCCTCACCGATCTCCTCCACAAGCATATCGTCGGCAAGGATGGCCACGACCTTTGCCTCGGTCTCAAGCTAAGAATAGCCGACAAACTCGGTCTTTTCCAGATTGGAAAGAAGCGACTTGGAGCTCTCATCCCAGCCACCCACGTTGCCGCGTGCGGCTCTTGCGCGCTCTCTCTGCTCCTTCATAAGCGTTGCGAATGCATCCTCATCCACCGCAAAGCCCTTCTCCTCCGCGATCTCTCGGGTAAGATCGATCGGGAATCCGTAGGTATCGTAAAGCTTGAACACATCCTCGCCCGAAAGGGTCTTTGTGCCCCCCGCCTCGCTGGCGGCCATGATGTCGGAAAGGATGGAAAGACCCGAGTCGATGGTCGCGTCAAAGCGGCTCTCCTCGTTGGCGATGATCTTCAGGATATACTCCTTCTTGTCGCCAAGCTCGGGATACGCGCTGATGTTCTCGCCGATCACTACCTCGCACAGCTCGCAAAGGAAGGCACGGTCAATGCCCAAAAGCTTTGCGTGGCGGCAAGCGCGGCGCAGAATGCGGCGCAGAACGTAGCCGCGTCCCTCGTTGGA
>JAGAUC010000210.1 GCA_017621015.1 Clostridia bacterium
TCATTGTGCTTGCAGACTCTACTGCTGCGCGGGCTCCCTCAGTCGCCTACTCGGCGCCAGCTCCCTCCCGGAGGGAGCCTTTCATCCGATAACGTTCGTACAAGCATAGCCATTCAAACACACCGATAAATCAAAATTTGAAATACGAAATTTTAGATATCCAAATTCTCAGCGAATTTGGCGTTTTCCTCGATGAAGATCTTACGGGGCTCGACCTTATCGCCCATCAAAAGCGAGAAGGTGGCGTCGCAACGCTCGGCGTCCTCCATGGTGACCTTGAGAAGCGTGCGCTTTTCGGGGTCCATGGTGGTCTCCCAAAGCTGCTCGGCGTTCATCTCACCAAGACCCTTATAGCGGTTGACCTCAATGTTCGTGCCACCGCCCAGCTCCTCCATAATGCGGTCGCGCTCCTCATCGGAGTACGCGTAGTAGAGCTGCTTGGAGTTTCGCTTGCTGATCTTATAGAGCGGGGGCTGTGCGAGGTAGATGTGGCCCTCCTCGATCAGCGGCTTCATAAAGCGGAAGAAGAAGGTGAGAAGCAGGATACGGATGTGCGAGCCGTCGACGTCGGCATCCGCCATGATAACGATCTTGCCGTAGCGAAGCTTCTCCATGTTGAAATTCTCACCTACGCCACAGCCGATCGACTGAATGATGGGCTGAAGCGACTGGTTGGCCGCCACGTTAAGCGTATTGGCCTTTTCGACATTAAGCACCTTACCGCGAAGCGGAAGGATGGCCTGGAAGCGCGAGTTGCGTCCCTGCGTGGCCGAGCCGCCTGCCGAGTCTCCCTCGACCAGATACAGCTCGGTCAGCTCCACGTTGCGCTCGTTGCAATCTCTGAGCTTGCCGGGCAGCACCGAGCCACCGTCAAACGCGCCCTTACGCCGGGTTTCCTCACGGGCCTTTCGTGCCGCCTCACGGGCACGCGAGGCCGCCATGGTACGCTCGACGATCATTCTTGCCGACGCGGGGTTTTCCTCCAGGTACTCCGAAAGCTTTTGGTTAACTGTATTTTCCACCAGCGTACGGATCTCCGAGTTACCCAGCTTTGCCTTGGTCTGGCTCTCAAACTGCGCGTTTTCCAGCTTGACGCTGACAATGGCACAAATGCCCTCACGCACGTCCGAGCCCTCCAGCTGCGGATCCTTGTCCTTCAGCGCGCCGATCTTGCGCGCGTAGGCGTTGATGACCTTGGTGATGCCCGCCTTAAAGCCGGTCTCATGCATACCGCCCTCAACGGTGTTCATATTGTTGGCAAAGGTAACGATGCTCTCGCTGTACGCCGTGGTGTACTGCAGAGCGATCTCGGCGATCGAGCTGTCCTTTTGTCCCTTCATGTAGATGACATCGCCGTGAATGGGCGTTTTTCCGTCTCTCTCGCAAAGAAACTCTACAAACGAGCGGATACCGCCCTCAAAGCAGAAATCGTCCTCACGGATGTTCTCGGGGTCTCTCTCGTCACGGAGAACCAGGCGCACACCGGCGTTAAGGAAGGCCTGCTCGCGCAATCTGGTCTGCAGAATTTCGTATTGGAATACCGTTTCCTCAAAAATGGTGGGGTCGGGCTTAAAGGTGACCTTTACGCCGTGCATGCGGTCAGGCGAGGCCGGCTCGGTCTTGCCGCGTCTGGCCACCATACCGCGCTCAAAGCGCTCGGTAAAGCGCTCACCCTCGTAGCAGTCGTCCAGCTCCACCCACTCGGAAAGCGCATTGACAACCGATGCGCCCACGCCGTGCAAGCCGCCCGCGATCTTATATCCGCCGCCGCCGA
>JAGAUC010000211.1 GCA_017621015.1 Clostridia bacterium
CCTGTGCGTCAGCCGAAACTCTCTGCGAGTCGGTACGCATATAGGTGATAAGACCCTGAGTGCCGCCGAATTCACTGCCGATGTGAATACCCTCGTAAAGCTCCTGCGCCACACGCATCACACGTGAGGACTGGAAATTCAGCTTGCGCGAGCCCTCCTGCTGAAGCGTGGAGGTGGTAAAGGGAGGCATCGGGAGCTTTTTGCGCTTGGAGCGCTTGACCGAATTTACGCAGAAGTCCTTACCCTTCATAGCGGTAAGGATGCTCATGGCCTCCTGCTCATTCGAGATTTTGATCTTGCCGTTCTTGTCCCCGTAGAAATGCACGGGGAAAACCTTATCGTCATCGGCCACAAGGAAGGCGTCGATGGTCCAGTACTCCTCGGGAACAAAGGCGCGGATCTCCTCCTCGCGATCAACGATGATGCGGGTCGCCGCCGATTGCACGCGTCCGGCCGAAAGACCGCTCTTGATATTCTTCCAAAGGAAGGGCGAGAGCTTATAGCCCACGATACGGTCGAGAATACGGCGCGCCTGCTGAGCGTTGACCAGATTCATATCGATATTTCTGGGCTCCTTGATCGAAGCCTTGACCACGGTCGGCGTGATCTCGTTGAAGCTGACACGAAGCGTCTTTTCCACCGGAATGCCGAGTGTGGTTGCCAGGTGCCACGCAATGGCCTCTCCCTCACGGTCAGGGTCGGTTGCGAGGTAGACCTTCTTGGCGGCCTTTGCCTCCTTGCGGATCTCCTTGATCACGTCGCCCTTTCCGCGAATGTTGATATAATGCGGCTCAAAGCCGTTTTCGATGTCCACGCCAAACGAGCTCTTGGGCAGGTCACGCACGTGGCCCTTGGAGGCGATGACCTTATAATTCGAGCCGAGATACTTTTTGATGGGAGCCACCTTTGTGGGAGACTCCACGATCACAAGATTAACCATGTTCCAAAATCCTTTCCATCTATATCAATCATAATATTTACACAATTAAATGCGGCAATACAAGCCTCCCGGAAGCGTTGTGATCAGCCCGCTGACCTCCAGCATAGTAAAGGCGATCATCAGCTGAGCAATATCAAAGCCACTGCGGCAAAGCTCATCTGCCGTGATCGGCCGCCCGATGGGCATAGCCTCAAACACCTCACGACAATCGTCCGGCAAAGCCGCAAGGCTTGCCACGGAATCGTCGGGCTGTGCTTTCGGCACCTTGCTGCTCACAGGAGCCACCTGGGTATCGTACACAGGATATTCGGTCTCGCCGCTCAGCTCACAAACGGTTTTGCCGTCGATTCGCTTTTCGGTATGCAAGGTCTCCGACATTCGCTTGTCCCGCTTTTCCTCCTTGCTCGCGGCGCGTGCCTGCTCGGACACGCCGTGTGCCGCCAGCTTACCGGGCGCAAACTGCGCGCAAAGCGAGGCACGACGGATGGCCGAGGGGTCGATGGAATCGCGATAAAGATAAGCAAAGCTCTCCAGAAGGTCCGCCGCACAGGTAACGGCACTCGCACCGTCACGGATGAGGGCATTGGTGCCCGCGGCCGCCTCGGTATTTACGTTACCGGGGAGCGCAAAGACCTCACGTCCCTGCAAAATAGCGTCACGTGCCGTAATCAGCGCACCGCTTCGCAGCGGTGCTTCCACAACAAGCGTTCCCTGCGACATACCGCTGATGATGCGGTTGCGCAGCGGGAAGCTGAATTTGGTCGGCCCGACCGTAGGCGGATATTCGGAAAGAAGAATGCCCCTCTCCTCGATCTCTTCTGCGATCCGCTTATGCTCAGCGGGGTACACGTGATCCAGTCCGCTTCCGAGGACCGCCACCGTAAGACCGCCCGCATCCAGCGCGCCGCAAGCCGCCGCGCTGTCAATGCCGAGCGCCAGACCGCTGACCACCACCGCACCTGCGGCTGCCAGCTCATATCCCATGCGGTACGCGGCGTCGCGTCCATATTCGGTCAGATCTCTTGTGCCGACCACAGCCAGGCACAGCTTGCCGGCCAGTGCCTCTGTCCGACCTCTGGCATACAATATTATAGGAGGATTTTTCAGATTTGTCAATGACTTCGGATAATCCTTTGCCCCATAACGAAGAATTTTTACATTTTTTCGGAGACAGTATTCCTCAAGAGAATACGCCTCGTCCAGATTTTTATTCAAAAGCCTTTCGACCGTGGTCTCCCCAAGCTCACCCCGAAAGGTAAGAAGCTCCTCGTTCGACGCCTCATAGATCGCCTCGGGCGATCCAAAGCGCTCCAGCACCGCGGTTCCTGCGGTACTACCTTGACCGAGCCGCAGGGAAAGCCAAAGCCAATACAACGATCTTTCCATATTTCTCTCCCATTAAAAGCCGCTATACATACTCCAAAGAAGCACCGAAGCGGCAACCGCCGCGTTGAGCGACTCACTTCCGGGCTCCATCGGGATAAACAGCTTTTGGTCACAAGCGGCCAGCGTGCTCTCCGAAAGCCCGTGCCCCTCGTTTCCGACCACCACGCAGTCTCCTTCCCGCAAAACCGACCTCGTGAGCGCTCTTGCCTCGCGGTCAAGCGCCGCGCCGTACACCCGTCTGCCGCTCTGCTTGAGAATGTCGATAGCCTCCGAAAGCTCGGAAAACACTACCGTCGGCTGACGGAACAGCGCCCCCATCGCACCTCTTACCGTTTTGGCATTCAAAAGATCGGCACAGTCTGCACTCAGCACCACAAGATCGGTGCCAAACGCCGCCGCACTCCGAAGAATGGTACCCATATTGCCGGGGTCGCGGATGGATTCCGCAAGAAAAATACGCTTTTTTCTGTCTTCTGCCAGCTCAAAGAGTCTCTTGGCCGACGGCTCACCCACGCGCACGTGGATGTCGGGACGCCTTGCCAGCGTAAGGATGCCTTCGGGTGCACGCTCCTCGGACAGGCGGTCAAACAGCGGATCCGTGAGAATGAGCACCGAAACGTGCGCAAGTGCCGTCTCGTTTTCCCTAAGGATCCCAAGCCATTTATCCGATTCGCTCTGTCGCAAAAAGACGCGGTCAAGCGTCACGCCGCTTTGCACCGCTTCCAAAAAAAGCTTATGCCCGTCAAAACGAAAAAGCCCTTCGCGCTCTCTCGCCTTGCGGCTGTCAAGACTCGCCGCAAGCGAAACGCTCTTGTTCTGTCTTGAGGTGATGATCTCCTCGCTGATATGCACGGCAAGCCCTCCTTTTTTGCAAAATCTTCACCAATCTCTATATAAACGAATATGACAAAACCCCGTACGCGTAACGGGGTTTTGTCATCAAAAGCTTAAAGAGCTGCCTTTGCCTTCTCCACGAGTGCTGCAAATACGTCCTTGTCGGAAACAGCGATCTCGGCGAGCATCTTTCTATTGAGGTCGATTCCAGCCTTCTTCAGACCGTTCATGAACGTCGAGTAGTTCATGCCGTTTACCTTTGCCTGAGCAGAGATACGGGTGATCCACAGACGGCGGAAATCTCTCTTCTTCATCTTGCGGCCTGCAAATGCATAGTTGCCGCTCTTCATAACGGCTTGCTTAGCCATCTTGAAGTGCTTGGATTTTGCACCCCAGTAGCCCTTAGCCGCCTTCAGCATTTTATTTCTTCTCTTGCGCGTCATTACAGCGCCCTTAATTCTTGCCATTTTCTTATCCTCCTATCAGTCTGTCCGATTACTTCAGAATCATCGTCTTTACGTTGGCAGCCATTGCGCCGTCAAGGTATGCACCGCTGCGAAGATGTCTCTTGCGCTTCGCGGTCTTCAGACCGAGGTTGTGGCGGTGATGGCAGTGGTTGATCTTAACCTTGCCCGTTCCCGTTAAGGAAAATCTCTTTGCAGAGGCTTTATGTGTCTTGATTTTTCCCATGATTTTTACTCCTTTTCTGTAGTGACGTTTTCCGTCTTGATTCTTGTATCATAAAAATTGCGCCGCTCGGCACCGTTTGTATGAACTCTGTTATTTCTTGATCGGTGCGACGATCATTGTCATCAGTCTGCCGTCAAGCACCGGCTTTTTGTCGACGCTTCCGACCTCGGCACACGCTTCCTCAAAGCGAGTCATCAGCTCAGCACCCATTGCCAGGTGACTCATCTCACGACCGCGGAAACGGAGTACCACACGCACCTTGTTGCCTTCACCGAGGAACCGTAAAGCGTGCTTTACCTTGGTTTCAAAATCGTGTGTATCGATGCGGTAGGAAAGCTGGATCTCCTTGACCTCAACCACCTGCTGCTTCTTGCGCGCTTCCTTTTCCTTCTTGTCACGCTCAAAGCGATACTTGCCGTAATCCATGATCTTGCAAACAGGCGGCGTTGCCTGCGGTGCCATCATAACAAGGTCAAGTCCCTCGTCATAGGCCTTGCGAAGCGCCTCCTCACTGCTCATCACGCCAAGCTGTTCCCCATCGGAACCAACCACGCGGATCTGCGGCTCACGAATGTCCTCGTTCATTTGAAGTTCTTTTGCGTTACTGATAGTTGACACCTCCGAAATGCATATTTGGCCTTTTTCCAACAAAAAAGCCCGCGAAAGCCTTTTCACTCCGCGCGCATAAAATCCCCCCAAGTGAGGTGGGAAACACTATCAACCGTATTCACAAAACAAAACGCGATACGGTGAGAACGGAGCGTTCTACTTTCTTTACCGTGCTATTTTACCACGCTTTCCCCACTTTGTCAAGAGGTTTCCGAAAATATTTTTTAAAATGTTTTGCCCCTTCCCTCAAATCAACAAATTGAAGTTTCTCGGTGTGTTTTGCTTGCAAGGGGAACGTGCCTCCGGCGGGGCGC
>JAGAUC010000212.1 GCA_017621015.1 Clostridia bacterium
AGCATGGACGGACCTGCCGAAAAGTTGTAAACTCTGTTCATTTTCGAACCTCCGTAATATGTAGTCGTCTTTTAAAAAGACTCTACTATTATATAATGTTTTTCCGATTTCGTCAAGGTGTTTGTGAAAAAAACGGCAAATAAAACAAAAAAACCAAGCAGCAAGGACTGCTGCTTGGAGATTTTTTTAAGTAGAAAGGCCGGGAATGCGCTTGGCGAGCTTGTGATACTGGATGGCCTCAGCGATATGCGCGCCCTCGATAAGGGAGCTTCCCGCAAGGTCGGCAATGGTGCGCGCCACGCGGAGAACGCGATCGTAGCCGCGTGCCGAAAGCCCCATGGTCTTGTACGCCGCCGACAAAAGCGCCGAGGCGCTGTCCGAAAGGACACAGTAGCGGCGAATGAGTGCAGCGTCCAGCATGGCGTTGCAATATACCTTTTCGCTTCCGGGAGGGGCATCGGGGTCGTTTTGGATGCGCTCGGCGGCAAAGCGGCGGGCGGCCATCACGCGCTCGCGAACGGTGGACGAGTGCTCGGCACCGTCGTCCTTGGCCGACAGCTCCTCATAGGAGAGGGAGGGCAGCTCGATCTGAATGTCCACGCGGTCAAGAAGCGGGCCGCTCAGGCGCGACATATAGCGCGCGACCTCCTCGGGGCGGCAGGTGCATTTGCGCGAGGGGTGACCGAAGTAACCGCAACGGCAGGGATTCATGGCACCCACCAGCATTAAGGCGCAAGGGAAGGTGACCCGCCCGTTGGCTCTGGTGATGGTGATCTGCTTGTCCTCCAGCGGCTGGCGCAGGGAGTCGGTGATCTGCTTGGGGAACTCGGGAAGCTCGTCCAGGAAAAGCACGCCGTTGTGTGCCAGCGAGATCTCGCCGGGAAGCGGATTGATACCGCCGCCGACAAGGGACACTGCCGACATGGTGTGATGCGGTGAGCGGAAGGGGCGGGAGGACAAAAGTGAAGCGGAATTTCCCATTTTTCCGGCTACCGAATGGATCTTGGTGGTCTCAATGGCCTCGTCAAAGCTAAGCGGCGGAAGAATGGAGGGCAGGCGCTTGGCCAGCATGGATTTTCCCGTGCCGGGAGGGCCTACCAGCAAAATGTTATGCCCGCCTGCGGCGGCGATCTCCATCGCGCGCTTGGCGTACTTTTGACCGCGCACGTCGGCAAAATCCAAGAGCTCCTCCGTCTCGGCTGTGCTCGGAGCGGCGCTTGCCGGCGAAAGTGTTTTGGTTCCGTTCAAGTGTGCAATCAGCGCCTCCATGTTCTTTACGCCATACACGACAATGCCGCGAACGGCGGCCGCCTCGGCGGCGTTTTCCAGGGGAACGTAGATCTCCTTAAGCCCCGCGTCCTTGGCGGCACAGCACATACACAGAATGCCGCGCACGCCGCGAAGCTCGCCGGAGAGTGAAAGCTCACCGATGATGCATTTGTCAGTAAGCGTGACCTCGCGCTTCACCACGCCGGCGTTGCGGAGCAGTCCGAGCAAAATAGCGGCGTCAAAGGCCGAGCCCTCCTTGCGGCGGTCGGCAGGGGCGAGGTTTACGGTATGGCAGAGGTTGGGGAAGCGGATGCCTGTATTTTCACAGGCGGTGCGAACACGCTCCTTAGCCTCCTTGACGGCGGTGTCGGGCAGACCGACGATATCAAAGGCAAATTTCTTTTGGCGAGAGTTGCACTCCACGGTGACGAGAAAGCCGTCGATGCCTAAGATGCCTGCGCTGAAAACCGATGAAAGCATAGGTCGTCCTTTTTATTTCGTATAGCCGTTATAGCCGTATTTTTTGATGACCGAGGGATAGTCCTTGTAGCAGATGTTCATATCCACGTCGCCGTTTACGCCGTCGACACTTCCTTCTTCGGTGTACTGCCACATATTGTATTCGTCTGCGTAATAATCTTCATCCTCGTCCAGGTAGTGGGCGACCCAGGTCTCAAAGCGAGCGGAAAGCTGTTGAGGATCCATATAGTAATTGATGAAATTCCGATAGGAGTAAATGCCGGGATAGTAGCCCTTTTGCACCAGCAGCTCGCAATATTCGGTGCACATCTCCATCAGCGTTTCCTCGGAAAGCGATTTCTGTGAGGTGTCCTCGATATCCAGATAGATCGGATATTCAAAGGTCTTGTTTTTGAGTACCTTGAGCATGGCGGTGGTGTTGGTAATCAGGTCATCCACGCTTGTGTCGTAGGAGTAGATATATACGCCGATATCAAGCCCCGCTTCACGTGCGGCCTCATAATATTCCTCAAATTTTTCGTCGGTGTTAGCTCGGCCGTTTCTCAGATATCCTGCGCGGAGAATGACAAAATCCACGCCGTCATCGGCCAGTTCCTCGAAGTCCACGGTCTGGTTATGGTAGGAAAGATCCACACCGTATGAGAAGGCATCCTTTTCGTTGCCCTTGACACCCGAGAAGAGGTTGCTGTGCCACACGTAATCTCCGATGTAGCTGAAGCCGCACTTGCAGGTGTAAACAGTGAAGCCGGGATCCTTGAAGGTGGGCGCGGTGGTCTTGGGGGTGCAATCGTGTCCCGTGGGGGCGACATAGGCGGTCTTATAGCTGTAGTCGCATTCCTCGCACTTGTATGTGGTATAGCCCTCATTCACACAGGTGGGCGCCGTGACGGTGACGTCAAAATCGTGCGCCATGGCGGTGAAATCGGTCTTGTATTCGTAGTCACAGACGTTGCACTCGTATCGGTCATAGCCGTCGGCCGAGCAGGTGGGTGCCACCGTGGTCTTGGAAAGGTTGTGTCCGTTGGGAACCACGAGTGCCGTGCGGTAGGAATAGCCGCAGGGGCAGGAGTAGGTGGTGTAGCCCTCCTTGGTGCAGGTCTGGGGCGTGATCTTGGAGGTGAGAGTATGTCCGCTTGGCTCCTTGTAGTCTGCGCGGTATGTATACTCGCAAACGCTACAGGCGTACTCGGTATAGCCCTCGTCGGTGCAGGTGGGAGCGGTCACGGTGGTGACCATCTTGTGTCCCGTGGGCTCCACGATGTCACTCTTATAGGTGTGTCCGCAATCGGTGCACGTATGCAGGATATAGCCCTCCAGTGAGCAGTCGGGCTCAAATTGCGTTTCGGTCAGGCGCCTATGCTTGCATTCGTCCGGATTGTCGGGGCGGCCGCAGGAAATGACCGAGGCGGCCAGTAAGCAAAGCAGGAGCGAAAGAAATATTCTTTTTTTCATCTTCAAAACCTTCCTGAAAAATATTCCCTTACAGTATAGCACAATTCGCCGCAAAACGCAAGGGCTTTGCGGCGAGAAAAGGGCATAAAAAAACAAAAAACCCTTGATAGGGTTTTTTGTTTTGAATACTTATCTATTCTTGAAGCATTCGCTGCAGTAGACCGGACGGTCATCGCGGGGCTGGAAGGGAA
>JAGAUC010000213.1 GCA_017621015.1 Clostridia bacterium
AAAAGTTTTTGAGGGTTGTAGGGGACTTTTTTCAAAAAGTCCCCTACACGTTTCTCCCCGACAAACTTCCATTTATCCACTAGGGAGAAATTCTGATGACAAGTCCGTATTTTTATCCGTCGGACAATCGAATAAAGGTAGGTAAGAGCCGAGTTCCCGCGCTTCTTCGCGCGGTGCGCGGCTTTTTGCTCTCGCCCGCGTTCATCCTGCTCTCGGCCTCCGTGGCCGCCGTTAGCGCCGCGTTTGGCGAGGCGCACACCATGACGGGCATTGTGATAGGCGCCCAGCTTTTTGGCCTTGCCCTTTTGCTTTGCGACGATTTTGCCGCCGCCATGACGCCGTTTTTGACGGTGATGTGCCAGGGGGCGACGCTGTTTATGAACTGGGAGACCATCCTTTCTTATCTCTTCCCGTGGGGCATCTGTCCCGCCGTCGGGCTGATCTTCCATTTGATGGTCTATCGCAAACCGCTTCGAAACGGGCTTTCGCTGTGGGGTCTTGTGGCCGCCGGCTCGGCGATCCTTTTGGGTGGCCTCGGTGCCGCAGAGCTGGCCTCGCCCGTGGCAAGTGCCACAAACGCATTTTACTACTTTGGCCTTTCCTTTGGCCTGGTTCTGCTTTATTTTCTTTTTTCTTCCCATTATAAAAGAGAAAAAAGCTATGACCCTTACGAGCATTTTCTCTGGCAAATGCTGTTCACCGGCCTTCTGTGTGCTTTTATTCTTTGGTTCCGCATCACCGAGCTTGAGGCCGACCCCATCACCTTTAAGATCATCCGAAGCAAGCTGCTCTTCCGCAACTCGCTGGGCAACCTTATGATCATGGGTCTCCCCGCGCCCTTCTATTTTGCAAGCAAGCGGTCCCTTCCCCTCTCCGGCCGCATCTTCTCGTTTGTGCTGGGTCTTTGGATCTACCTTGCACTCGCTTGCACCACCTCGCGCACGGCGATCCTCTTTGGCACGGTTCTCTTGATTCTCTGCCTCATTTACTATTTTAAAAGTGAGAGCGGACGCCTTGCCAAGCGTGTGAACGCCGTTATCCTGCTTGCGGCTCTTGTACTTGTGATCGCCCTTTTTTCAAAGCTTTTGTCTATTTTTAATCTGGAAAAGCTAAGGGAGATCCTCCGCGACCTCCCGGCAGCCCTTCTGGACCCGGAGCTGAGCGAGGCACGGCTTTCGCTCTTTCTTCAGGCAACGGTCGATTTCCTCTCACATCCCTTCTTTGGCATCGGCATTCTCTCCCAAAAGAACATCGATATGCACTATCTGGTATCGGGCTGTATCGTGTGGTATCATATGTATTTTCTGCAGATCCTCGGAAGTCTTGGCCTTTTTGGCGCAGCCGGCTATACGCTGTTGCTCGGCACACGCGCACGCCTTATGCTTTTCCGACCCGATGCACGCTCGATCGCCATTTCTCTCACCGCGCTTTCGCTGTTCCTTTACTCCATGACCGACCCCGGTGAGTTCATGCCCATCCCCTTCGGCATGATGGCCATGCTTGCTTTTGTGCTTCTGGAGCGGCACGCCGAGGCACATCCCGACGCCCTTTGCGAGGACTTTAATCCAAAAATATTCAAAAAAAACAAAAAAACTATAGACAAGAGTCAAAAAATATGATAAAATGACTTATATATAAAATACCAAAGGAGTTTTTAACATGAAAAAGATTCTGATTGCGCTGCTTGCCGTTCTGCTTTGCCTCACCTTCGTAGCTTGCAACGGCCCTGCTGAAACCACCGGCGGCAATGATGACGTGACCACCCCCGAGGAGGGCGGCGAGACCACCCCTGAGGTGACCACCCCCGAGGAGACCACCGAGCCTGAGGTCGTTGACTCCGACACCCTTTCCGTTGGCGAGGACAACAACACCGAGTTTGGTCCCATCAATCAGTAAGTCCTAATGAATAACGCTCAGCTTGCCGACCTTTTGCGCCCGAAGTCGTTTGACGACATCGTGGGGCAAGAGCATCTGTTCGGAAAAAACGGCGTGGTGCGCCGTATGGTCGGAAGCGGCAGAATTACCAACATGATCTTTTTCGGCCCTCCGGGCACGGGAAAGACCACGGCGTCTTACGTGATCGCGGCGGAATCCGGCATGCGCTTTCATAAGCTCAATGCCACCACCGCGTCACTGTCGGACGTGCACAGCATTCTCGCCGAAACCGACAATCTGTTCGGGGCAGGCGGGATTCTTCTGTATATTGACGAGATTCAGTATTTCAACAAGAAGCAACAGCAGTCGCTTCTTGAATACATCGAGGACGGAAGAGTTACGCTGATCGCTTCGACCACCGAGAATCCGCATTTTTACGTATACAACGCGATCGTTTCGCGTTCTTCTTTATTTGAATTCAAGAGCGTGGCTCCTGCCGACTGTGTGGGGGCGCTTTCTCGCGCTTTGGACTATCTCAACCGCGAGGGCGGCACCCAAAAGACCGCCGAGCGCGACGTGCTTCTGAAGATCGCGCGTATGACGTCGGGCGACGTCAGGCGCGCCATCGGGCTTTTGGAAAACGCCTACTACGCCGCCGAGGACGTCATTGACGAGACAGCCGTCGAGCAGTTCCGCTCGGGCGTGGGTAATTTCAGCGACGATACGCACTATGATCTGCTCTCCTCGCTCCAGAAATCCATTCGCGGCTCGGATCCCGACGCCACCGCCTTTTATCTGGCGCGCCTTTTGGAGGCGGGCGAGCTGATCTCGGTCTGCCGCCGCCTACAGGTGATCGCGTCCGAGGACATCGGCCTTGCCTATCCGCTGGCCGCCGCCGTCACACGCGCGTGCTGTGAGTCCGCCAAGGAGCTGGGTATGCCCGAGGCACGCATTCCGCTGGCCAACGCTGCCATCATGCTGGCCACCGCGCCCAAGTCCAACTCGGCATACAATGCCATCGCCGCCGCTACCGCCGACGTGGAGGCAGGACTCGGCCTGACGCCGCCCGTGCACCTGCAAAGCCCCCTGTATAAGGGCTACAAATACCCCCACGATTACGAAAACCACTACGTGGCTCAGCAATATCTGCCCCGCGACCTCGCCGGCAAAAAATACTACGATTTCGGCACAAACCGCCAGGAATCCGCCTCCGAGCAGTACTGGGCAACCATCAAAAACCAAAAAAAGAAGTCATAACGACTTCTTTTTTGTTTGCCAAATTGAAGTTTGTCGGGGGAAGAACGTGTAGGGGACTTTTTGAAAAAAGTCCCCTACAACCC
>JAGAUC010000214.1 GCA_017621015.1 Clostridia bacterium
ATGTCGGTCCGCGAGGTGGAAAATGCGGTTAAAAAGCTCAAGTCCATTGATCAGGCGGCGGCAGAGGCCGAAATTGCGGCTCCTTCGCCCTATAAAATGATGGCAAGATCCTATATGAAGGATCTGGAGCGTCGCTCGATGGAGGCGCTTGGACGCAAGGTGAGGATCCTTCAGACCTCGCGTAAGAAGGTCGTGGAGCTTTCCTTTGACAGCAACGATGACCTTGAGGTGCTTTTGGCGGCCATCTGCGGCAAAGAGATCTTTAACGAGGGTTGATTCGACAAAAATTGCACGTTTCATGTGAAACGCCGGGGCGTTTGGCACGAAACGCGACTTCGCGCGCCGTTTTGACAGGCAAAAGGGCGCAAACGGACATACACGAAAGGAAAAAGTTATGCTTGACATTAAATACATAAAGGAAAATCCCGACGAGGTCGTCGAGAGACTTGCCAAGAAGGGCAAGGACGCAAAGGAAGAAATCGAGGCCATTTTAAAGCTGGACGCCAAGCGCCGTGAGCTTTTGGCCGAGATCGAATCGGCAAAGGCCGAGCAGAACAAGACCAACAAGATGATTCCGGCTCTTAAGAAGGAGGGCAAGGACGTAAACGAGCTCTTTAAGAAGATGAAGGAGCTTTCGGCCAAGACCAAGGACAACGAGGAGACGCTGAAGGAGACCGAGACCCAGCTGACCTCCTTTATGCTGGGACTTCCCAACCTGCCCGACGTGGACCTTCTCGCCGGCGGCAAGGAAAACAACCAGCCGCTCCGCTACTTCGGAGAACCCAGAACCTTTGATTTTGAGCCCAAAAACCACGTAGATCTGTGCACCGACCTGGGGCTGATCGACTACAAGCGTGGTGCCAAGCTTTCGGGAAGCGGCTTCTGGCTTTACACCGGCATCGGTGCGCGCCTGGAGTGGGCACTTCTCAACTATTTCATTGACACACATACCCAGAACGGCTATGAGCTGATGCTGGTGCCCCATATGCTGGGCTACGAGTGCGGCCTGACGGCCGGTCAGTTCCCCAAATTCAAGGATGACGTGTACTGGCTGGAGACGGCTGAGGACGAGCGCCGCCGCTTTATGCTGCCCACGGCCGAGACGGCGCTGGTCTCGCTTCACCGTGACGAGATCCTCACCGAGGCCGATCTTCCCAAGAAGTACATCAGCTACACGCCCTGCTTCCGCCGCGAGGCCGGCTCTTACCGCGCCGATGAGCGCGGAATGGTGCGCGGACACCAGTTCAACAAGGTGGAAATGGTGCAGTACACGCTTCCCGAGAAGAGCGATGAGGCGTTTGACGAGCTTGTGGCCAATGCCGAGGGCCTTGTAAAGGGTCTGGGCTTCCATTTCCGCACCGTAAAGCTTGCCGCTGAGGACTGCTCAGCGTCCATGGCACGTACGTACGATATCGAGATCCACATTCCCTCGATGGACGGCTACAAGGAGGTCAGCTCGGTGTCCAATGCGCGCGATTATCAGGCGCGCCGCGGCATGATGCGCGTAAAGCGTGCGGACGGAACCATCCAGTATCTGCATACGCTCAACGGAAGCGGCCTGGCAACCAGCCGTATTTTCCCTGCCATTGTGGAGCAGAACCAGAACGCGGACGGCAGCGTAAACGTTCCGGATGTTCTCCGCAAGTACATTGGCGTAGACGTTATCAAAAAGTAATCTTTGCAAGGGGAAGTGGCTCAAAAGCTTCCCCTTCCTTTGTAAGAAAGGAAACAAAATGCTCCTAAATGCAAACAATAACACCGTGTGGGCGACGATTGCGGACTTTTTCGTGCGCTTCTTTAACCCCAAGCTGGAAGGATATACCAATTTTGAGTTCGGGGAAGGAATGCTGAGCCTGCAGATCATCATTTTCGGTATCTTCATTGGGGTTTGGGTCGCCTCGTTTTCGGTAATCTTTATCAAAACCACGCTGGGCAAGATGGTGCGGGCGCTTCTGGAACGGGAGGCCTTTGATCCCGAAAGCGCGCAAACCCTTGCGGCGCTTGGGTTGGAACGGCATTTCTTTATTCGTCGCGCGTTGGTGAGCGGCTATACGCTCCGTCGTGTGGTGCACTGCGTGGAACTGGAAGAAATTTCCAGCGCAGAGGGGAGAGACGACAAAAAGCTCCCCGAGCTGTCCGAGCGGCACTTTTACATTCCCGAAAAGGACCGCTACGCCGCCGAGATGCGGTTTTCCGAAAAGGGAAGTGGCTACGGTACGTTTCTTTTTGTCATTTTAGGCAGTGTGATCGCCATTTTTCTGATCTTTGCCTTCCTGCCACAGCTTCTGACCTTCTTCGATAACGTGATCAGCCTTTTCAGCTGGAAGGGAAATCTGGCAAAATAGAACATCTGTTCGCCGTGGCGAAAGGTGGGAGCATCCGTGAGGGACGTATGGGGGCAAATCCCCGTCCTGCCACCGTTTGAGAACGCTAAATTTTGATTTATCGGGGAGGGACGCGCGGGGGTACTTTTGAAAAAGTACCCCCACACCCCCTCAAAAC
>JAGAUC010000215.1 GCA_017621015.1 Clostridia bacterium
AGCGAGCCGGTGTGACCGACCATATCGCCGTTGGGGAAGTTGACGCGCAGATAGCGGTACTTGCCCGACTCCAGGCACTCGATGAGCTTGTCGGTGATCTCGGCACACTTCATCCAGGGTCTCTGCTCAAAGGGAACCACATCCGAGGGAATCTCGATGTAGGTCTCAAGTTCCTCGGAGAACTTGCCCGAGCGGTTGCCGTTCCAGAAGTAGGTCACGTGGCCGTATTTCTGTGTCTCGGAAATGGCGAGCACGGGAATGCCGCTTGCCGCCATATACTCGCTCATGGTATTGGAAATCTCGGGGGGATTTACCAGGAAGCGAGAGGGGATGTGAAGGTCACCGTCATACTCCAGCATACCGGCATACACCACTTTGGGATAGCGAATGCGGTCAAACTTGTCAAAGTCTGCATCATCAAATGCCTTGGAGATCTCGATGGAGCGGTCACCGCGGAAATTGTAGAAGATGACGCTGTCGCCGTCCTCAACGGTGCCTACGGGCTTTCCGTCCTTGGCAATGACGAAGGGGGGCAGGTCCTGGTCGATGACGTGAAGCTCACTGCGGTAGGTCTCAACCGCCTCGGCGGCGCTGGCAAACGCTCTCGCATCGCCCAGAACGTGGGTGTGCCAGCCAAGCTCCACCATATGCCAGTTGGCCTCGTAGCGGTCCATGGTCACCTGCATTCTTCCGCCGCCGCTGGCGATGCAGATGTCGAAGCCATCGTCGCGAAGCGAGGCAAGGAAATCCTCAAAGGGAAGGATATAATCGAGAGCCGAGGTCTCGCCGACGTCACGTCCGTCAATGAGAATGTGAACGCGTACCTTGGCAACGCCCTCCTTTTTGGCCTGTGTGATCATGCTCTTCAGATGATCGATGTGCGAGTGCACGTTTCCGTCCGAGAAAAGGCCGAGGAAATGAAGGGTGGAGGCATTGGCCTTTACGTTGCCTACCACGGTCTGCCAGGTCTCGGAGGCAAACATCTTGCCGCTTTCGATCGACTGGGTGACCAGCTTTGCGCCCTGCGCGAACACCTGACCGGCGCCCAGCGCGTTGTGGCCGACCTCGGAGTTACCCATATCGTCGTCCGAGGGCAGGCCGACGGCGGTGCCGTGAGCCTTGAGCGAGACCATAGGATATTTGCGCATCAGCATATCAAGCGTGGGGGTATATGCACCGGCTACCGCGTTGGCAACCGTGTCGGGAGCGAGACCCACGCCGTCCATTACGACGGTAAGAACCGGGCCCTTGGCGCCTTCCCAATTTGTAAGCTTTTTTAAGGTTTTCTCCATTGCTATACGTCTCCTTTAAGATATTGAAAATAAAAACATATATAGTATAACGATTTCTTGCTCAAATATCAAGAGGAAATCCAAAAAATTTACAACTTTCCCACAAAAGCACTTGAAAAAAAAGACAAATGGAGATATAATAGTCTAAGAAATATAATTCAGAAAGGAATTCAGATAAAATGGCAGAAGAATGCACACACGATTGCTCGACCTGCTCGAGCAACTGTTCTTCAAGAAAACCCGAGAGCCTTCTTGAGGCTCCCAATCCCCTCAGTAATGTAAAGCACGTCATCGGCGTGGTCAGCGGTAAGGGCGGCGTTGGTAAGTCGCTCGTCACCTCAATGCTGGCGGTGCTGATGCAGAGAGAGGGCTACAAGGTGGGAATTCTCGACGCGGACATTACCGGTCCGTCGATCCCCAAGGCGTTTGGCCTGAAGCCCGGTGTTGAGGGCGGTCCCGAGGGGATGATCCCGCCTCACTCCACCACGGGCATCGACATCATGTCGGTCAACCTGCTCCTTGAGGAGGAGGATAAGCCCGTCGTATGGCGTGGCCCCGTGATCGCGGGTGTGGTCAAGCAGTTCTGGTCGGAGACCATCTGGAACGATATCGATTATCTGTTTGTCGACTGCCCTCCCGGAACGGGCGACGTACCGCTCACGGTATTCCAGTCGCTTCCGCTTGACGGCATCGTGATCGTAAGCAGCCCGCAGGAGCTGGTTTCCATGATCGTGGCCAAGGCGGCCAACATGGCCAAGCTGATGAACATTCCGGTGCTGGGTCTTGTGGAGAATATGAGCTACGTCAAGTGCCCCGATTGCGGCAAGCACATCCACGTGTTTGGCGAGAGCCACATCGACGAGATCGCAGAGAAGTTCGGCTACGATCTTCTGGGACAGATCCCGATGGATCCGAAGCTCGCGGCGTTGGTTGACCGCGGTATGCTGGAGCTGATGGAGAACGATTATCTTGACAGCGCGGTCAAGGTAATCGAAAACCGACTGGGCAGCAAATGAGTTCTGTAAAAAGCGGACGCTTTGGCCTTAGCGGCAATGCGCTGAAGATCCTGGCGGCGGTTTCCATGCTTGCCGACCATGTGGGGCTGCTCTTTTTCCCCACAGTGAGTCTTTTCCGCATTGTCGGGCGGCTGGCGCTTCCCATCTTTGCCTTTATGATCGCCGAGGGGTGCCGATACACGCGCAATAAGCTTCGCTATTTCCTCACAGTATTTGGTCTCGCGGCGCTTTGTCAGACGGTGTATTTTGTCTACAACGGCGATACGTATATGAGCATTCTCGTCACGTTTTCGCTTTCCATCCTCACCGTGTATGCACTGCAGGCCTTCAAAAGGGCGTGGACGGATGTGGAGAGCACACCGTGGAAAAAGGCGGCAACGCTTGCGCTTTTTGTCCTGGCGGTGGCCGCCGTGTACGTGCTCAATTTGGTTTTGACCATTGACTACGGATTTTTCGGTTGTATGCTGCCCGTGTTTGCGGCTTTGCTTCATCCGGTCTCCGCGTCAGAGGAAAGTCGCCGCGCGCGGTGGGATAACATTCCCGTCCATCTTTTGGCGCTGGCAATCGGTATGGTGCCGCTTGCTATCAGCCTTGGCGGCGTGCAGTACTGGTCCTTTTTGGCGCTTATCCCGCTTGCGCTGTATTCGGGAAAACGCGGCAAATGGCGTATGAAATATTTCTTTTACGTCTTTTATCCGTTACACCTGCTGGCGCTGGAAGGCATTTATATGCTGATACACTAAAAAACGACAGACTTTTGTCTGTCGTTTTTTTATATTTGCTTATGAACCTTTCCGTTTTTGTCGGTGAAGCCGGCTTCGCGGAAGCCGTGGGCAAGGAGAATGTCCCTTGCCTTTTCAAAGTGTGCGCAGATCGCGGCGGTGCTATGGGCGTCGCCCGACATAAGGACCTTGCCACCCAGCCTTGAAAGCTCGGTCAGGATCGGTGAATCGGGGTAGGGGGCGGTACGGTAGCCGCGGCTGATGGCCCCCGTGTTGATCTCAAAGACCATCTTATTGGCAAGCGCGGAGAGCGCTGCTTGCCACGCCGCCTTGTAGCGCGGGCTTTGCGCATCAAAGGGAACGCCGACCTCGGAGAATTTTGTGGGGAGGTCGAAATGACCGACGATCCGGGCGCCCGAGCGGAGCGCGTAATTTGTCAGCTTTTCGTAATAGGCCTCGGCAAGACTGTCGAAGTCGCCGCCAAAGCCCTCAGAGAGCATACGGCGCGTTTCGTCCACCGAGAGGTCGATGCAGTAGTCCTTGCCCGCCACGGTCATGTGATGCACCGAGGCGATGGCGTAGTCATAGGCGTCGGCGGTGTCAATGCCGTCGGCGTCAAGCTCTATGCCACAGAGGATCTCGATGCGATCGCCGTAGACCTCCTTTAAGCGCGCGATCTCGCGGCGGTAGGGGAGGATGTCCTCCTTTTTCATGCTGTAATCGTTGTCGCCCGAGGCGTGATCCGAAAGGCCGATGGCCGACAGACCCATCGAGATGGCGTGCTTCACCATCTCCTCGGCGGTGTTTTTGCCGTCGCTAAAGGTGGTGTGCGTGTGAAAATCCGAGAGGATCATTTGGTCATCTTCTCCTGCTTGACCTTGTGGTCGATCACGTGGCGCGAGGCCAGCTCGCGGTGGATATCCTCAAGCGAGATGCCTGCCTCGGTCATGAGCACCATCACGTGATAGGCAAGGTCAGCGATCTCATAAATGGTCTCGGCCTTGTCCTCACTCTTGGCCGCAATGATGACCTCGGTCGACTCCTCGCCCACCTTTTTCAGGATCTTATCCAGTCCCTTTTCAAAGAGGTAGGTGGTATAGGAGCCTTCTTTTTTATCGATTTTTCTGCCCTCGATCAGCTTCATAAGGCCCGCATAGGAGAACTCCTTGAGCTCCTCGCTTTCCCAAACGGGCTGATAGAAGCAGGAGTCGCTGCCTGTGTGGCAGGCAGGGCCGTCTTTTTCGACCATAACCACAAGCGCGTCACCGTCGCAATCGGCGGTGATGGACACGATGTGCTGATAGTTTCCGCTGGTCTCACCCTTGAGCCAAAGCTCCTGGCGGGAGCGGCTATAAAAGCAGGTAAGCCCCTTTTCCATCGAGATCTCAAGACTCTCACGGCTCATATAGGCGAGCGTCAGCACCTTTTTGGTGATGGCGTCGACCACGATAGCGGGGATCAATCCCTTTTCGTCAAATTTCAGTTGGTTGATATCCATATCATAACCTCACAGTAATATCATTTTTCCGAAGCTCCTGTTTGAGATCGGGAATGGCGACCTCGCCAAAGTGGAAGATCGACGCGGCCAGTCCCGCATCTACCCCCGGTACCTCGCGAAAGAGCGTGGTGAAATGCTCCATGCATCCCGCACCGCCCGAGGCAATGACGGGAACGCTTACGGCATCGCACACCAGCTTCAGAAGCTCAAGATCAAAGCCGCCCTTTACGCCGTCGGTGTCGATGGAGTTGACCACGACCTCGCCGGCTCCCAGCTCCACGCAGCGGCGGATCCAGGAAATGCCCTCAAGCCCCGTGTCCTCACATCCGCCCTTGGCAAAGACGTGAAATTCGCCGTCCACGCGCTTGATGTCTGCCGAAAGCACCACACACTGGTTGCCGTATTTCTCGGCGGCCTGCCGTACAAGATCGGGATTTCGGATGGCACCCGAGTTGACGCTGACCTTGTCCGCGCCGCATTTGAGCACGCGGTCAAAGTCCTCAACGGTGTTGATGGCGCCGCCCACGGTCAGCGGAATGAAAATGCACCTTGCCACCTCGGTCAGAATGTCGGTAAAGAGCGCGCGTCCCTCGGCCGAAGCGGTGATGTCGTAAAACAC
>JAGAUC010000022.1 GCA_017621015.1 Clostridia bacterium
CGCTCTCGCAGGAGACCATATAGCCAAGGTCATTGAGAAGCCCGTAGACCGCGCAGGGGGCGAGGCCGTCAAACATAAGAGGCGTTGCCGTCCAGCACTCGGCGGAGATCACGTCCAGATCAAATTCGTCAAACAGATGCTTATACACCGCCGCCAGCGTCGCCATCGGCTTTATGTCCCCGGGTGTCAGCTCGTCCGATTTGTAGTTGTAGGTAAAATACTTTTCATATTCGGCGATCTCGTCGGCGTACAGCTCGGGCGCGGCCTTCATTCTCTGCTCGACCATGGCGAAGTTCAGCGCCACGATGCGAATGCCAAACTGCTCCATCAGGTCGCCCTCATTCCAGATGACCGAGAAAAAGGGCGTGGGACGCGAGCCGATCTGACCGATGCGGAGTCCCGTGAAATTCTTGACCATGCAGGCCACTCTCACAAAGCGCTCAAAGCCCTCCTTAAACTCATCCGACTCCACGCGACAGCAAGGCAGGTGTGAGAACGGGATGTGATATCTCTGGAATTGGCGGGAAACGCCGAAAAGTCCGCACTGCGAGTCGGTCGGACGCATACCGTCCACGTAATATTCATCGTCAAGCGGTGCCCAAAGAAGCACGGGCTTTCCGAGTGCCTTGGCAATGTCTGCCGCCGCCTCCTCGTTTCCGAAATTGCAGTTGATGATCATCACCGCGTCAACCTTCTCCGCCTTGAAGCGCTCGATGACCTCGGCCGCGCTCTTGTCGTCAAATACAAGGTCGCGAATGCCAATGCCCTTGTTGTCCACAAAGCTGACCTTGTCGGTGGCAAAATGCTCCTCGATGTACTTAACGAAGCGCTCCCCTCTCTGCTCGGCAGAGTACCAGGTAAGAAACGTGCCGCGCGGACGGTCGGTGGCATTTCGGCGCATGGCCACAAGTCCGATTTTAACCTCATAATTCAGCATAGCTTTTCTCCTTTTCAAAAGGTATCCACGATACCGTAATCTGCATATTCAAAAATGGGCGCATTTTTGTCGGGATTGATGGCAATGACCACACCCGAGCGCTCCATTCCCACAATGTGATGAACCGCGCCCGAAATGCCGATGGCCACATAGACCGGCGGCGCCACACGGCTACCGGTAAGTCCCACCTGCCGCTCGTACGCGGCATAGCCACTGTCCACAAGCTTGCGCGAGGCGCAAAGCGTGGCGCCGAGTGAGTCGGCAAATTCCTTCACCCGATCCAGCTGCTCCCTCACGCCAAAGCCGGCCGCCACGATCACGTCTCCTACATCGCCCTTTTCGGTGCGAACGGTTGCCATAGCCGGCCTCGTCAGGCTCTTGATCTTGGCGATCACACTTCCCGACAGCGCGGGACGGTACATCGCAAGCGTTCCCTCCTCCACCGCAAGGTGGGTGCAGTCGGCGCAAAGCCCCAGCGAAAGCCGCGCGGCCACACGTGCCGCCAGTTCTTTGGAACGCGCATCGCTCCCCCATATCACCGCGTCGGGATCCTGTGCAAAAATGCATGCGGCAAGCGTGTCAGCGTCGGTGGGGGCAACCTCTATGATGTTGTCACTCACCGCCTCGGCAAAGCCACGCGGCGCCTCTCCGACCGAGAGAACCTTTCCCAGTCTTTCCCTTGACATCTCGTCGATTGGCGCGGCCTGTTGCCGCTGTACCGCCAGCGCACGCGTGATCACATCCGCCAGCTCCTCGCGGCGCACAAAGGTGCATTTGCGCTTGCCCGATTTATTTTCAAAGCTGGCCAGAACACGTGTCGGCGAGCCGACAAGTCCGCACCGCTGAGGGTCGGCCGCCACGTCCGTGGCGCTCCATATTTCAGGCTCTACGGTCTTGGAGCGAAGGCGCGGAAGACGGAGCGTGTAGCTCCGCTCAAGCGCAATCAGCGTCCCTGCCGCCGCACACCTCTCGCCGTGGCGCGTGGTACAGACCAGTCCCTCCTCGGAGGTGCCGCGGACGGCCATCGCCTCGGTGACAAAAGCAAAGCCCAGCCTTTCGGCCAACATAGGCGGCGTTTGCGCGGTGTCGCCAATGAGCGTCTGCCTGCCGCAAAAAACGTAATCGGGCGAAAGCCGCTCGATCGCGCAGCCAAGCGCATACGCCGTTGCCAGCGTATCCGCACCGGCAAACGCCTTGTCCGACAACAGGATGGCGCGCCCAGCACCAAGGCGCGTAAGCCCTCTCAGAAAATCCAGAGAGGCCGCGGACGCCATGGTCAAAAGCGTGACCTCAGCGTTTTCCACCGAGAGCGCCGCCTCGTAGGCCGACGCGTCAAAGGGCCCAAGCTCTCCGTCAAGCCCCTGTCTTATACACACAACGATCTTCATGCTTCCCCGTGATAGATCGGAGTGAGACACTCCTTGATCTTTTTGTATTTTTCAAAAATCTCGCGATATTTTTCGGTGTTCTCGGGGTTTGGCCTTGTCACGCTCTTCTCGCGTGTGCAAAGCGCCACCGCCTGCTTCGGGTCCTCAAAAACGCCGAGTGCCACGCCTGCCAGCATGGCCGAGCCCAGCGAGGAATCGGAATTTTCCATCACGCGAAGCGTCATACCCAGCACGTCCGCCGTAATCTGCCGCCAAAGCTCACCCTTAGCACCGCCGCCGATCAGCGTGGCGACGGGCTTGTGCGAAACACCCAAGCCGTCAAAATAGGTCTTGCAATCCAAAAGAGACAGCGAAACGCCCTCCAGCACCGCGCGCGTAAAGTGTCCGCGCGTATGCGTGGCGCGCACGCCGGTAAAGCTTCCGCAAAGCGTGGGGTCGGCATACGGCGTCAGCTCGCCGTTGATATACGGATGGAAAATAAGTCCCCCCGCACCGACGGGAATCGCCGCCGCTTCTGCGTCCAGCGTGCGGTAGTCGCCTCCGAAGGTATCGCGATAGTAGCGATACGAGGAGGCCGCCGCCTTGGTAGCCGTACCCGGATACCAAAGGCCGTCCACGATATGCGAATAGTTGATGATGTGACGGTCGGGATAGGCCTTGTCCGAAATGATGCAGATGCGCCCCGCCGTCGCCAGCTTGACGGTAATGTCACCCTTCTCCACCGCGCCCGAGGCAAACACCTCCATCGCGGTATCGGTCGTGCCGCAAATGACGGGAGTTCCCTCCGCAAGACCGGTCATCTCTGCCGCCTCTCTTGTCACCGCGCCAATGATATCGGTCGGCTTCCGGAGCGGCGGAAACATATCCACGCGCACCGAAGCCAGCGCGCACAGCGACTCGTCCCACCTCATCTCGCGGCAGTCGAAAAGCATACTTCCCTCTGCCTCAATATAATCGGTACAGTACACCCCCGTCAGAAAATAACGGATGTAGTCCTTCTCAAAGAAAATATAGCGAACCCTCTCAAACACCTCCGGCTCGCTCCGCTTCAGCCACAAGAGCTGCGGAAGCGTCCAGATGGTGTCGGGCTTGTGGAAGGTCTTTTCAAAGATCTCCCGGCCGTGCTGTTCCCTAAGAAACGCCGACTCCCTCACGCTTCGGCTGTCGGTCCAATGGATGGCATTTCGAAGCGGCTTGAAGCTTTCATCACACACCAGGAAGGTGTGTGTGGCCGAATCGATCGCCACGCCGAGAATGTCCGACGCCAAGGCACCGCTCCTTGCAAGCAAGGCAGACACGTTTTGGCAAAGCGCCGCCAGCCAGTCGCTCGGCGACTGCTCACACGCGCCGTTTTCGGGATAATAGGTCGGATATTCCACCGTGTTTTCGCAAACGATCTGCCCATTCGTGCCAAGAAGCGTTGCTTTGGTGGAGCCGCCTCCGAAATCGATACCGAGTAAATATTTCATACTCTCTCCTTGATCCAAAAAATCAAATTCCCGTTTATTTCACCCAATCGTGATCGGGATCGTTCTTGCGGTTAAAGCCCTGGTAGTCACCGGCCATCAGCCACAGAAAATAGCTCTGGTAGCCCGGCGTGGACACCGTGGTATGATAGCCGTAGGGGAACTCCACAAGGTCGTCGCTCTTGACGCGATACGCCTCGTCAAGCGAGCCGTCCTCGGTATACATACACTGCACGCCAAAGCCCTGCTCGGGATCAAACAGGAAGTAGTAGATCTCCTCCGCGATGCACTCGGTGGGCATATTGTCCTCGTCGTGCTTGTGCGGCGGGAAGCCTGCCCAGTTGCCCTCGGTGCAGTAGCCCTCACCGATGGTAAGGACCTTGGCGTTGGTGGTGCCGTCAATGAGAAAGCTGGTCTCTCTCTGAAAGGGCACTCTGCCAAGCATCTTGAGGGGCACGCGGTCGGCTCTGAGAAGCTGCGGCTCGGTCTTTTCCTTGATCGGCGTGGCGCAGACCGCGATCTTGATAGCATCGATGGCTTCTACGGTCAGATGTTGCTCGATGGGCATATAAAAGCTCTCGGCTCTGCGGTTTTCAAACACGCTCTGGCGGTTGCCGACATTTTCCCACTTTTCCCCGTTCACAAGGACGTTGCAATGTCCCTTCAGCATAATAAACGCCGTTTCCTTATCGGCGGTGTAAAAGTCCAGACTCTCGCCGCCGTCCAGCTCGATGATACCGAACTCCAGCTTTTTCAGGGAGCACTCACCGATCTTGCAAAGCGGCGTATAGCCCTTTGCGCTCTTATAGGATTTTTTATAGTTATAGCTCATATCCGTTCTCCTTCATAAACCTTGCGGCCGCCTCAAAGCTCGGCACGCTCTCACGCGCGCCCACGCCCATACACTTGAGTGCCGATACGGCACTTGCAAAATAACAGCACTTGGACGGATCAAAGCCCCGCACCACTCCTGCGGCAAACGCGCCGTGGAACACGTCGCCCGAGCCGTTGGAGTCCACCACATTGGCGGGGAAAATGGGATATGCGGTAATATCCTTTCCGTCATAAAGAAGGCCGCCCCGCTTTCCCTGGGTGATGACCACAAAATCGGGCGAATAGCGCGCATAAAGCGCCCTCGCCGCCTCCTTAGCCGTGGTACATCCCGTGTGCGCCAGCGCAAACTCCTCCGAGGGGATCATGATATCGGTCAGCGCCAAAAGCTTTTCTACGTCCGCGTAAAGTCCGCCGCAGTCGTAAAGCACCCTCGTGCCGCTCTCGCGCGCAATACGTGCCGCCTCAAGCGCCGCCTCCATTTCATTGCCGTCCACCATAAGGATCTCGGCCTCACGAACAGCGGCCTTTTGCTCCTCGCTCAGTACGAGCGCAGGAAGATTGCCCTTGTCAAACACACAGGTGCGCGTGGCGCTGTCGGCACAAAGCCAAAGCACCGAGGCAAACGAGCGGTAGCCCGACTCTACACGGACAAGCGCGGTGTCCACGCCGTATTTTTCAAAATCGGCCTTGAGATACCTTCCGCCGCTATCGTCCGAAAGCACGCCGATATACGCCGCCGATGCCCCCAGCTTGCTTGCGGCCACAAGACCCGTGGCTACGGGTCCGCCGCCTGCATTCTTGCTGGAAAGCGCGCGCATCTTGGTGTCCTCGGTCGGATAGGTGGGCACATTGTAGAGCGTGTCAAATACACACGCGCCGATTCCAACGATCTTACTCATATTACGCCTTTCCCACCGAGCCGCAAAGCTCCATCTTACTCTTAGCCAACGCCTTAACCGATGCAATCGAGGGCTTCATAAAGATGTCAATGGCTACACTGCGCTTGGGATCGTCAAGGCTTGCCTTGGCACCGTCAGCAAAGGCACAGCAAACGTCGGTACCGATATTCATTTTACGAACCC
>JAGAUC010000216.1 GCA_017621015.1 Clostridia bacterium
GGTGGAAACAGCAGGGCTCGAACCTGCGACCTCACGGATGTGAACCGTGCGCTCTGACCAACTGAGCTATGCTTCCGACTCCATTATTATACAACGGCAAAAGGCAAATGTCAAGAGGTTGGGACAAATTTTTCAATTCTCTTGAAAGTGCGGAGAAAATGTGCTAAAATATAGTCAATTCGATTTGTGGAGGGCTTAAATATGAGAATTATGGTAGCATCGGATATACACGGCTCGGCGCTTTATTGCGAGAAGCTTCTTGACGCTTTTGCGCGCGAGGGCGCGGACAAGCTTTTGCTTTTGGGGGATATCTTGTATCACGGGCCGCGCAATGATCTTCCGGACGGGTATGCACCCAAAAAGGTGATCGAGCTTTTGAACGCCAAAAAGCAAAGTCTGCTTTGTGTGCGCGGAAATTGCGACACCGAGGTCGACCAGATGGTTTTGGATTTCCCCATTCTTGCCGACTACTGCATTTTATATGTGGGTGATCGCCTTGTATACGCCACGCACGGACACAATTTTAACGAGGATAGACTTCCGCCCCTGCAAAAGGGAAGCGTTCTTCTTCACGGACATACCCACGTGCCGGTCTGCCGCGAGCATGAGGATTATACGTATATGAATCCCGGCTCGGTCTCGATCCCCAAGGAGGGCTCGGCACACGGCTATATGATCCTTTCCGACAAAACCGCCGTCTGGAAAACGCTTGACGGTGAGGTGTGGAAGCAGTTTGAATTTTAAAAACAAGGGTGTCGCATTTGCGACACCCTGATTTTATTTTGTGTTTCCTTTTTTGAGATCGGTAACAAAGGCATCGATCCGCTCGAGAGCTGAGGTGATGTGCTTGACCGAGTATGCATAGGAAATACGGGCAAAGCCCTCTCCGCTTTCGCCGAATGCCTGTCCCGGGACGATGGCGCAGCGGTAGTTATAAAGGAGCTTTTCGCAGAATTCATCGCCCGAGATCCCAAATTCACCAATGGAGGGGAAGATGTAAAACGCGCCCCTCGGCTCAAAGGCATCCAGCCCGATGTTACGAAGACCCTCGTGGATATATTTGCGTCTGCGGTCGTATTCGGCGGCCATGCGCGCAATGTCAGCATCGCCGTTTCGAAGTGCCTCTGTAGCAGCGATCTGCGAGGTGGTCGGTGCACACATAATGGCAAACTGGTGGATCTTGAGCATCTGCTTGAGGATGGGGGCGGGGGCACACAGAAAGCCCATTCGCCAGCCGGTCATGGCATACGATTTGGAAAAGCCGTTGACAAGGATCGTGCGCTCCCACATATCGGGAAGGGCTGTGATCGAAACGTGTCGAACGCCGTATGTAAGCTCGGCGTAGATCTCGTCGGAGAGAACCACAATGTTGGTGTCACGGAGAATGTCCGCGATCTCCGCCAGCTCCTCCCTTGTCATAATGGCGCCCGTCGGGTTGTTGGGAAAGGGGAGAACCAGCATTTTGGTCTTTGGCGTGATCAGCGATTTCAGCTTTTCGGGGTTGAGCTTGAACTGGTCCTTTCGCTCGGTGGTGAGAATGACGGGTGTGCCGCCGACCAGCCGAACGATGGGCTCGTAGCAAACAAAGCTGGGGGTGGGAATGATGACCTCGTCGCCCGGCTCTACGATGGCGCGGATAGCCACGTCAATGGCCTCCGAGCCGCCTACTGTGACCATGGTCTCGGTCATCGCATCGTACTTCAGCGAGAAGCGGCGAAGCATATAGGCAGAGATCTCGTTGCGGAGTTCCTCGGTGCCTGCGTTTGAGGTATAGTATGTCATACCCTTTTCCAGGCTTTCAATACCTGCCTCGCGGATATGCCACGGGGTCGGGAAGTCGGGCTGGCCTACCGTGAGGGCTACGACGTCGGTCATACTGCCAAGCAGATCGAAGAATTTACGGATTCCCGACGGCTTGAGCGAAACGGCCGTTTTTGATAAAACCTTGCTGTAATCCATCAGAACTCGTTGCCTCTCAGATCCTGCTCGACGGCGCCGTAGACCACGCCCTTATCCTTGTATTTGCGAAGAACAAAATGGGTGGCGGTGGAGATGACCGAATCGATGGGTGCCAGCTTTTGCGCCACAAAATAGGCAACCTCCTTCATGGTCTTTCCCTCAATAAAGACCGCAAGGTCATAGCCGCCCGACATAAGATACAGGCTTTCCACCTCGGGATAGCAATAGATCTTTTCGGCTACCTTATCGAAGCCGAGGTCCTTTTGCGGCGTAAGCTTGACCTCAATGAGCGCGGTGACGTACTCCTTGTCGGTCTTGTCCCAGTCGATGATGGTCTTGTATCCCAGAATGACGCCGTCCTTTTCGTAAGTGGAGATCGTCTTTTTGATATCGCCCAC
>JAGAUC010000217.1 GCA_017621015.1 Clostridia bacterium
CAAACTCACGCCAGATCTCGTCGCTCTCCTCACCGCTTTGGCAAAGCTCGCTCTTGCGGAGCATACGCGTGATGAGAACGTTAAAATAGCTCTCCATCACCGAATGCCACGACGATCTTTTCTCGTTGCATTCGCGAAGCATGTCCGAAAGGATCCACTCGATCTCGCTTCGCTCGCGCCCGAAAAAGGAGATCTTACCGCAATTCAAGCCGCTTCGCATTTCGTTGAAGGCGGTGAGCGACAGAAGCGAGAGCGCATTGTGATCCGAAATCACGCTGCCCACCATTTCAGGCGAGAAGCAGATGTTGATATAGTGAAACTCGCCGTGTGCCTCGAAGGAGTGCGTGCTTCCGTAGTTGAGGAAGACCATGTCTCCCCGCTTCACCTCGAGCGGCTCGCCGTCCAAGAACTGCGTGGCCGCGCCCCCGGCGACGTACACGATCTCAATGAAATCGTGCACGTGCGTCGCCTGACTGTGATCGTTCTTCTTGGAAAAGATGAATAAGCTCTTCCCCTCTTCAATCAGCTCCTCGGTTTTGTAGATCTTCATACGGTGAAGGAGGCTCCGCGTTCCATCAATAGTCAAAGGAGCGATCCTCTATGTCGGTGCCAATGCCGTAGGTCACGATCTTGCGGTTGGTTTTATCAATGGTCACGACCTCCGCCTTAAGTGCGTTGTTAGCAAAGGATACATGCAGACGGCCGTCGCTGTCCACCATATCCGACTGGAGGTGCGTGTGGCCGCAAATGTAAGCGATAAAATCACCGCCGCCTGTCACAAAGGTGTTAACGGCACCGCGGATAAGGTCGTTGTTGGTCACAACATTATTTCCCATTTCGGGGAAGCCGGGCGCGAGCGGAATGTGGCTCATAACCAGCACCGAATACTCGGTATCCAGCGCAACGTCGCGGAACCAAGCGACCTGCTCAGCTGAGATCGACTGGAGGCTGCCAAAGCGAGTCTCATAGTCGCTGTCGGTGGTGTTGAGAACGACCACGCGGATCTCATCGTAGGGAAAATCCACGTAATAGTAAGAGCTTTCGCCGTCCGTGACCATATAGTCACCATTGATGGGCTTCAGCTTGCTGACAACAAGATCGTAGAAATCCGACTGATCCATCTGATCGGAGGGCACACCATGCGCCTTGCTCCAGACCTGGTTGGTATCGTGGTTGCCCATACCCAAAAGCACAGAGGTGTTGACATCCTCGGTGTAACGGCGGACAAGCTCTCTCATGCTTTCCATGGACTTTTCGGGAGTGTTTTCCTCATAGTCCTGATAGCCCTTGATAAGGTCACCGGTGTTGGAAATGAAGTCCAGCGGCAAAAAGTGAGTGAGGGCCTTGAGACAGTTCATCGTGTTGTTGGTATCGCTGTCGATGGTATAGTGCGAGTCAGACTGCATCGCGAAGGCAAAGGTGTCCGCGTCGCTGATTTGGGAAGCAAGGCTCTCGATCTCCGCCGGCCACGCGGTCGGCAGATAATTGTCCCACTTGGCCTGCATCTCGGTGTCAAGCACCACGGTATGACGAGGCGGAAGCGCCTCGGCCGAAACGGGGGCAAACGCGGCATAGCCCTCCGCATCCTCCTCGCCCGCGTAAACAAGGCGTACGGTCTCACCGTATTTCAGCTGTCCCTCGAGAGTAACGATGAACGGATGGACCGTGATCTTGGTATAGCTCGAGGCCGAGCGAAGTCCCGTTACCGTAGCCAGAGAGGCATACGGAAATTCCGAGATCTCGCTTACGGCGTACTCGGTCTCGCCGCCAAAGATCGAGGAATATACGCGAGCATCTCTTCCCGCAACAGTGGTGGACACCGGGTTTCCGATGGCATTTCTCTCGGTAAGCTCAACGCGATAGCCGCAATAGCTGTAATCCAAGGAGCTTACGCCGGCGATCAGACGAAGCGAAAAGGCGCCGTCTGCGTCCTCGCTCACCTGATACGAGATCAGCTCGATGTCGGTCGTCTCGGTCTGCGCGAAAACGGCCAACGCCATCACAAGGGTCAGCACGACCGCCGCCGCAAGGGCCAGCCAAAGTTTTTTGCAAATAAGTGTGTGTTTCATATGTTTTCTCCTTAAAAAAATTCAAGATCAAGAGAAATTATAAATTGAAGTTTGTCGGGGAGTTTCGCCCGTTGCGACGGGCGACGAGGCTTCGCGACTCGACCGCGCAAGCCTTTAAAAAGGCTTGACCTAAACTCTCACTGCATTGGTTCGTTTAAACCTCACGTCATTTTGTGCCGCAAGCCTCGATGCGGAAAAGAGAGCGAGCTCTCTTTGTCCGCTTCGTGACTCACGGCGTATATGTTCTTTGCGCCTTAGCGCAAAGAACCAAAATGACTCGGAGAACTTCCTCGATATTGCTTTTGCAGACTTTATTGTACG
>JAGAUC010000218.1 GCA_017621015.1 Clostridia bacterium
CAGACCCATTCTGCAAAAGTTTGGTCCACCTTTTTAAAGGTGGCGGGGTTTGGGGCAGAGCCCCACGTTCTCCCCGATAAATCAAAATTTGAAGCATAAAAGGGGCTAAGTCTATGACTCAGCCCCAAAGCATGCGGTCACTCCGCGTCGAAATAGTTAACGATACCCATCATGTGATCGCTGATGTTTTTAATGGCATCGGCAAACGCCACGTACTGCCCCTCGTAGACCGTGAGCACCGTCTCGGTGTAGCCGTCCGCAGTGTCCGCTCTTCCGACCGTGTACGCCGTGCCGTCCGTACCCATAAGCACCGTCCCCTCAGCGGGCGCGCGACTTTCAGGCTTTTCAACCTCGTAGGCCATCGAGCTTATCAGCTCACCGTCGGTGTCATATGCATAAACCGTAACGACCGAGGAGAAATTGATGTTGTAAAGGCCCTTGTTGACGTTCTGGTTGGAGGCCATGGCCTCGCCGTGGTAGATCTCACGGTATGAGCCGACCTCCGCCGCCGTCAGGATCTCGCCGGTATCCACATCCATAAAGGTATCGGCGTGGGGGTCTGTACCGTACGTAACGTGAAGCATAATGAGCTTGTTGCTTCCGTCCGAGGTATAAAGTCCCTGATCGTTGTCACGGAAGCGGTACCAAACCCAGCCCACCGAGGCACCGGTTTCCAGCATGGCAAGTGCGTAATGCTCATAGTAGTCCGCTCTTTCCTGCTGTGTATTTACCAAAATGCCCGCGCCCGTGGAGCTGGCCAGCTTATAGCCGTGCGCATCGATGGCGTCCAATCCCTTGGCGAAGAATTCGGTCACCATAAAGGGCTTGCCCGACACGCGGTACAGATTTTCCAGCGTTTTAACCTCGGGGTTAAGACCGCCGTAGAGGTTCACACTAACAATATCCAGATAGCCGCCGGCGGCACGCAGATAGCTCTCGTTGGTAAGACACGTTCCGTTGACGCGCGAGCCGAGATACATATGATTGGGGTCAACCGCCTCTATGGCCTCACGCGCCACGCGGTAGTAGCGGCTGTAAACAAAGCAAAGAAATTCATCGTTCATCTGCTGACGCTCGGGCGAGCGGTTATATTCCGCCAGCGTGGGTGCCGCCGTATCCATACGGCGTGCCAGCCACGCCCATGCCACCGCGTACGAGAAGCCGTTGGTGGGCTCCTCCTTGGGGTCAAGCGTCAGATAGCGGGTAAGAATATCGTCCCCCGAGGGAAGCTCATTGTCGGTCGTATAGCCAAACACATTCGGCATATCCGCGTATCCGCCGCCCTCGATGATGGGCGCCACGGTCTCATTCGCCACGCGAACAAAGTCGGGGTCAAACACGTTGATGGTGTTGTTAAAGGGGAAAATGCCCTCACTGATCTGCGAACGACCGAGCGTGGACATATATTTGGTCACCACGTTGAGGCTGATGATACAGGAAAGTCCGTTTTCGACGTTCAGCAGATCATCATGCGCACTGACCGCCGCCAGATTGATACCGGTCTCCTTCAGCGCACGCGTAATGCGCTCGAAATAGACCTCCTCAAGGCCGTATTTGGCAATCACGTAATCCTTCAGATTGGTCGTATTGCCAAGCTGAACATCATTCATACCGAGAGCAAAAAAGGGATTGCCCAGAGGGTCAATGATGTAGGTACGCTCGCCGTGCCTTTCGGTATGGAAGAAGCCCGTGACCTCACCCTTAAAGCCGGCGTTGGTAATGCCGCCGTATTCGTCGTATTCCGAAATCATCTCGCCGTGATCGGTCTCAAGGAAGGCAACCGCGATGCTCGTTCCCAGCGTACTGAGCGTGCGCGCAAAGCGCTTGTCGCTCCAATCGGACTCAGTCACGCGATAGCCGTTTTGGGCATTCGTTGACCAAACCGATCCCTGCTTCCAGGGGATCTCCCTTGTAAAGTCCCCTGCCGCCTGCGCATTTCCATAATCCTTGGAGAGACCGTCACCGGGGATCTCGTGATAGATCAGATTTCCCTGCCCGTCTCTCGGATAGACCTTGTCCACGATCTCGTCAAACCATTCGTCCACCAAATACTCGGCATAGCCCCAGGGCTCATAGCCGACGTTGACGCTTTTGTCCAGATTCAGAACCGGCTCGTACATCGAGTTCTCGATCTCGATGGTGGGCTTGTAGATCGACTCCTTGGATGTGACGTAGACCGCCAGAGCGTCGCTGTGTCCCTCGTTGGTCAAGCGGAAGGAAACGGTAAGCGTTCCGTCCTCGTTCAGCATCTGCTCATTCAGGTACCGAAGCACATCCAGCTTGAAATAGCTTGCCGTTTCGTAGGAGGCCTGCCCGATCTTTTCGAGTGTCGGTGCCAGCGTTGTATAATTGCGGAAATTAAGCTCATCCTCACTCCACGCGGTGCCCGTTCCGTGAACCATCAGATCGTAGGCCTTGCGGCTTTCGTTGCTCTCGTTTCGCGGAATGTAAACGCTGAGCATAGCGCCCGTTGCCGTTTCCAATGCCTTTACCGCCCGTTCGTTCAGCGTAAACTTGAAGTACGCCGCGCGGAACTGATCGGTGCCCTCGTTGCCCGGATTTCGCACCACCATGTAGTCCTCGCCGCCGTTGTTAGCCGTCGAGGTCGTGATCGAGTTGTAGATAAAGGTGTCCTCGCTCGCCTCCACCGAATAGCGCTTGCCGCTTTGGGCAATGAGCATGGGATAGCCTGCCTCGTCCCGCCGTCCGTTATAAACGAGCGAGCAGGCCACGCCGTAGCGGCGAATGCCGTCCATACCGAGCACAAAGGGGCGCACCACCAGCTCAAAGCTGTCGCCCGTCGGCTCAAGCGGAAGGTCGCCGATCTCCAGCGCCGCCGCGTAGTTGTACCCGTAAAGCTCTTGGATGTTGTAGGCTTTGCCGTCCGCATCCACAAGTGTTTCGTAAATCACCTTGGTTTTTTGCGAGAGTCCCTCGGACATCAGATTTCCGTCCTCGTCCCTCGTCAAAACCGCCACCTCATAGCCCACGCGGTTATAGTCCGTGCCGTTCAGCCCCAGCACCACGCGCGCGGAAAACGCACCGCTCTCGGGCTTGGTGGTCTGGTAGGCCAGATAATCGGCCGCCGCCTCGCGCTTCAGCTCCACGGTGTAATCGCTGTTGGTTTTGACGATGATATTCTTCATCTTGGCACCAAAGCTGTAAAAGCGGTCAAAATAACGAACGGCACCCGAAACGTGTCTGTCCGCCTCAAAACGGGCGATGCTGAAATCCAGCACCTTTTTGCCATCCAAAAAGACCTCGCTGACGCCGTTTTTGGGCGTAAAGACACAGCGAATGTTGTACCATCTTCCCGTCTCCAGCTTGACATCCGTCTTTCCCGAGCCGTCAGCCGCGGTGTGAAGATAGCCCTCACTGTCCAGACGAATGGAGTTGATCTTGGCCGCCGCGCCCGTTTCCTTGTTGTTGTAGATCCAGCAAAGGAAGGAAAGCGGATTTTCGTCGGGGGTCTTGCCCTCTCGTGTGCCGTACGGGAAGGAGCTGAAATAAAAGTCGCCCTCAAGCGAAAAGGTCAGGTAGCTTCCCAGAATGTTGCCGTCGTCAAAGATATACAGCGCGCCGTTCTTATCGTTCTCATTATACACGTACGGCGTGCCGTCCTCCTCGGTCGCACGATTCCAGGTGCCGTCCCAGTCCTCCATGCGGTAGCCCGCCTCCGTGTCGGTCAGAAGATTCCACTCGAGATCGGCCGCCGATGCCGTTAGCAAAAATGCCGCCGTAAGCAGCACCGTAAGCGCCACACAAGCAAGCACCTTATATAAGCCAAAAACTCTGCGTTTCGTTTTCATACGCTCCCCCATTCTTGATAAATTTGTCTCTTTTATTATATCTTGTTTCGCGCAAATACACAAGGGAAAAATTTATTTTTCTTTCTCCGGTTTTAGCACAAAATTACTTTTTCAAATTGAAGTTTGTCGGGGGAGAACGTGTAGGGGACTTTTTGAAAAAAGTCCCCTACAACCC
>JAGAUC010000219.1 GCA_017621015.1 Clostridia bacterium
AGGGCGACGAGTGGTGCGTATACCCGATGTATGACTTTGCACATCCCATCCAGGACGCACTCGAGGGCATCACCCATTCGCTGTGCTCCAGCGAGTTCCGTAACCACAGACCGCTTTATGACTGGGTCGTGGACAAGATCGGCTTTGAGAAAAAGCCGCACCAGTGGGAATTCGGTCGCATGAACATCACTTACACCGTGATGTCCAAGCGCTACCTCCGCCAGCTTGTGGAGGAGGGCTTCGTTGACGGCTGGGACGATCCCCGTCTGCCCACCCTCAAGGGTCTGCGCCGCCGCGGCTATACCCCCGAGGCACTCTTTACCTTTGTCCGTGAGGCGGGCGTGACCAACACCGACCACACCGTGGACATCCGTCAGCTGGAGGCCTGCGTGCGCGACGACCTGAACGAAAATGCGCTGCGCCGCATCGGCATCGCCTCCCCCATCAAGGTCATCATCGATAACTATCCCGAGGATAAGGAAGAAAAGATCACCCTGCCCAACCATCCGCAAAAACCGGAGCTCGGCACGCGTGAGGTCCCAATGACCAGAGAGATCTACATCGACGCCGATGACTTTGCCGAGGTTCCGCCTCCCAAGTTCTTCCGCCTGAAGCCCGACGGCGAGGTTCGTTTGATGGGCGGCTATATCATCAAGTATGCCGGCATTGAGAAGAACGAGAACGGCTCCATTAAGTGCATCCACGCTACCGCCGATCTTGAGACCGGCAGCGGCATGCCTGCCGACGGCCGCAAGGTCAAGGGCACCATTCACTGGCTGTCTGCCAAGTACGCAAAGCCCGTAACACTGATGCTTTACGAGCGTCTGTTCACCATCGAAAACACCGCCGACGTGCCCGAAGGCAAGACCTATCTCGACTTTTTGAACGAGGATTCGCTCACTAAGGTAGAGGGCGCTATGGTTGAGCCCTGCCTTAACGAGGCAAAGCCGGGCGACAAGTTCCAGTTTGTCCGCGTGGGCTACTTCTGCAAGGATTCCAAGAACGAGGACACCTTCAACCGCATCGTGGGACTGAAGGACAGCTTCCCCAAAAACTGAGGGGGCAACAACTATGGAACAGATCGTACGGTATGCATTCCTTGCCATTGCCGCACTTTCGGTAATCCTCACCGTTTACGATAAGATCGCGGCCAAATGTATGCCCCGTCACCGCGTACCTGAGGCAACGCTGCTTCTGTTCTCGGCACTGGGAGGCTCCTTGCCCATGTATATTACCATGCAGATCATCCGTCACAAGACGCAGCACAAGAAGTTTATGATTGGAATCCCGGTCATTCTTGCCATTCAGATCGTACTTACTATTTTGTATTTCTATTTTGTCAAGTAAAGGAAAGGGCGCGTTATGCTAAAAATCAGCCTGATCAACCCGAGGATCAACCGGATCGATTCCGATCGGGAGGCTTACTTCCAAATGTATAAGGAGGCCGGCATTGACGGTCTTGACTACACCATCGGAAAATTCACCGAAAAGAACGGCTACGAGCCCGATTTCTTTGCCATGAGCACCGAAGAGATCATTGAAAAGCACGTGGCGAAGGAAAAAGAGGAGCTGGACCGCTTTGGGCTTGAAGTATGTCAGACCCACTCTCCTTTCCCCACTTGGCGCTACGGAGACGAGGAAGGAAACAAGCTCCGCCTGATCGAGACCAAGAAAAGCATTGAGCTCACCGCCTATCTCGGCTCGAAATACGTGGTCGTGCACCCCATCACCGAGTCCTTTGCGCTGACGCCCGACGAGCTTCGCAAACAAAACATTGAATTTTATTCCGAACTCATCGAAACCGCCAAGAGGTGCGGCGTCACGGTCTGCCTTGAGAATATGTGGATCCGCCGCAACGGCAACATTTTTGAGTGCACCTGCGCGGACGCGGTCGAGACCGTCGATTATATCGACACGCTCAACGCTCTCGCCGGCGAGGAGGTCTTTGGCTTTTGCTACGACGTGGGACACGCCACGCTGTGCGGCAAGTACCTGAAAAATCAGTTGATCGCTTTGGGAAGCCGTGTAAAGACGCTTCACATTCACGATGTCTCCAAAATGGCGGATCTGCACACGCTGCCCTACTCGCAAATGGGTACCGGCACCGCGCCGCTTACCGACTACCGCAGCATGCTTCTCGGACTTCGTGCCATTGGCTACCGCGGTGCCATCAATTTTGAGGCGGAAGCCGCCTTTGAGGTGTTCCCGGATTCCACACATCCGGCACTTCTGAAGCTTTTCCACGCCATCGGTGCTTACTTCTCCGATGAGATCACGGCAGAATAAGGGAGGGATCGACGATGCTTAAGATCAGCTTGATCAATCCCAAGCTCAACCCCGTGAACGCCGACCGCGAAAAGTACTATCGCCTTTACCGCGAGGCGCGCATTGACGGCCTGGATTATTCCATCTACAAGTTTACCGAGCAAAACGGATATGAGCCGCGCTTTTTTGAAATGAGCGCCGAGGAGATCATCGAAAAGTATCTCGCAAAGGAAAAGGAGGAGCTGGATCGCTACGGCCTTGAGGTCTGCCAGACCCACGCCCCCTCCCCGACCTACCGCCACGGCGATGAGGAGGGCAACAAGTACCGCCTTCTTGAGGCCAAGCGAAGCATTGAGCTTTCGAGGTATCTCGGCTCTCCCTATCTCATCGTCCACCCCGTGCAGGAAACCATGAGCTATCCGCTTTCCGAGATCCAAAAGCGAAACATCGATTACTACTCTCAACTCATCGACACCGCCAAGCAAAACGGCGTGACCGTCTGTCTGGAAAATATGTGGAACATCCGAAACGGCAACATTTTCGAGTGCACCTGCGAGGACCCGAACGAAACCAATTACTACATCGATACGCTCAACAAAATGGCAGGCGAGGAGATCTTCGGCTTCTGCTTTGACGTGGGACACGCCTCGCTGGTTGCGAGAAACATCAAGAACACCATTCTCACGCTGGGCAAACGCATCAAAACGCTCCACATTCACGACACAGACAAGACAAGCGACCTGCATACCCTACCCTACACGCAGCTGGGCTCGGGCAAAAAGTCCTTTGTCGATTATCTGAGCATGACCTCCGCCCTCCGCACGGTCGGTTACCGCGGCCCCATCAACTTCGAGGCGCACGCCGCCTTCGAGGTCTTCCCCGAGCCGACGCACGGCGCGCTTCTTGGTATGTTCCGCGCCATCGGCGAGCACTTCTCAAACGAAATTACCGGCGAATAAACCTAAAAGGTCGCGCGAAAAATCGCGTGACCTTTTTTATTTCTGTAAATTGAAGTTTGTCGGGGGAGAACGTGTAGGGGACTTTTTGAAAAAAGTCCCCTACAACCC
>JAGAUC010000220.1 GCA_017621015.1 Clostridia bacterium
AGATACCGTCGATGATCGCCTGGTTGATGATGATCTGAGAGGAGGGAACGGGCGCGGGTGTGCCGTTCTTGCAAGCGTCGATGAAGGAGCGAACCTTCTTCTCAAACAGACCCGTAAACAGATTGCCCTTGGGCTGAATGATCGGGATCTCGGTAACCGTCTGCTCGCCGGCAACCTCGTGGTAAAGCTTCATAGCGCCGCCAACCGAGCCGTTCCAGCATTCGGTCGAGGGGATACGAAGACCGCCCTTGGTACCAAGGATGAGCGCGTCACCTGCGGTGTCCATGTTCATCGCCCACGAAATACGGAAGTCAAGAATGATGTCGCCCTCAAGACGGACAAAGGCTGCCGCAAAGTCATCCACGCCAAACTTCTCCGCATACTCGGGATGTCCTGCCTTTACATAGCCGGAATAGTTGGGGTCGGTTCCAAAGAAGGCCGACTTGTAGCCGCTGACCGTAAGAGGCTTGGGATAGCCGACAGCGTTGAGCAGCATATCCAGCGAGTAGCATCCGATATCACCCAGAGCACCGATACCGCCGGTCTCCTTCTCGATGAAGGTGGTACCGAAGGGGAACGGGATGCCGCGGCGACGGCCGCCACCGGTCTGGATGTAGTAGACCTTGCCGAGGGCTCCGGATTCGACGATCTTCTTGATCATCTTCATGTTCTCGTCCAGTCTGGGCTGGAAGCCGATGGAAAGCACCTTTCCGCTTTCCTTTTCTGCCTTGCAAACGGCAACAGCCTCTTCAAGAGTTACCGTAAAGGGCTTCTCAAGAAGAACGTTCAGACCGTTCTTGAGCGCGTAAATAGCAGGCTCGGCATGCTGACAGTTGTAAGTACAGATCGAAACGGCATCAAGCTCAAGGCTCTTGTCGTCGATCAGCTCCTTGTGAGAGGCGTAGTTGGTCTTTACACCCTCAACGCCGTGCTTTTCAAAAAAGGCAGCGGCTTTTCCGGGAACAAGGTCAGCACCCGCAACGATCTCAACGTCGGGCTGAGCCTTCAGCGCGTTGATGTGGGATCCTGCGATCCATCCGCATCCGATAAAGGCAATACGGAACTTACGGTTGGCGTCAACCTTAACCTCTTCTTTTTGTACGTCTTTAAACGCGTTCAGATTTTCTTCTGCCATGGAAAATATCCTCCGTGTTATTTATTCTTTAGCCACCTTGGCTTTAGATTTTGGATTCAGCAGCCGATCGATTTGAGATATTCGCGGCTCTTGGCGATGCACTCCATAGGAGTGAGACCCATACTGGGATTGTCCTGCTCAACGATCACCCACTCGGCGCCGGCATCCTTGGCGGCGTCCAGAATGGCGGGGAAGTTTTGCAGACCGCTTCCCACGGGGCGGAATTCAAAGTTCGAGGGGCGCTTGGGCGCTTCGGACTTGATGCCGATCAATTCATACATATCGTCGGATTTTTCACCGAAAAAGTCCTTCAGATGCACAACGGGAGCGCGGCCGGTATACTTGCGGATGTACGCGGCAGGCTCCTCACCACCAACATTTACCCAGCAAACATCAAGCTCGGTCTGGAGATATTCAGCCGGAACCTCATCGTAGAGAATATCAAGAGCGTACTTTCCGTCGATCTTAATGAACTCAAAGTCGTGGTTGTGATAAAGAAGCTGCATACCGAACTTCTTTGCCTCCTTACCGATCATCGCCACGTCCTCAATGGTCTTGGCGAAGCCCTCCGTTCCGGGACGGTCCTCGGCAACAAGGTAGGGAACGGCCACGTATTTGCAACCGATCTCTGCATAGATGGCCAGCGTTTCCACGGGAGCCTTTCTCATTTCGGCAAAGGGAACGTGAGCCGAGATCGGAACAAGACCGATCTCCTCGCACATTGCCTTGATCTCTGCAGCCGAATTTTTGCCGATTCCGGCAAACTCCACGCCATCATAGCCCATAGCCTTGACCTTTTCGAGCGTGGCTCGCATATCTGCCGCCACATCTCCGCGGACGGAATAAAGCTGAACTGCTACTTTAAATGCCATTTTCAATTCCTCCTGCCTTTATAGGCTTTCAAAATCTTTTTATGGTTTAATTATAAGACATAAATGCCGATTTTACAAGACAAACAAAGCCTTGTTTCAGACAAATATTGCTATTCTCGTCAAGAGCGATTGTTTTTTATCAACGGAAGAGCGGTGTGGAGAAATAACGCTCGGCGGTGTCGGGGAGAACGGTGACCACGGTCTTGCCCTTTCCCAGCTTTTTAGCCAGCTTGATGGCGGCGGCCACATTGGTTCCGCTGCTGATGCCGCACATAATACCTTCTCTTGAGGCCAGCTCCTTGGAGATGCGGATGGCCTCCTCGTCGGTAACGATGCAAATATCATCATATATATTACAGTTGAGGATCGAGGGAATCAAGCCGTCGCCGATGCCCATCTGCACGTGCGTGCCGATCGAGCCGCCCGACAGGATGGCCGCATTCTCCGGCTCAACGGCCCAGATGGTCATGTCGGGATTCTTGGCCTTAAGAGCCTCACCGATTCCCGTGATGGTGCCGCCCGTGCCGATGCCCGAGCAAAAGCCGTGGATGGGCTTTCCTACCTGCTCGAGGATCTCGATCGCGGTCTGCGAGCGCTGGATCTCGGGGTTGGCGGGGTTTTCAAATTGCTGGGGAACAAAGACCTTGGGGTTTTCCGCCTTCATGCGAAGGGCGGTGTTCAGGCATTCCTCAATGCACGCACCGATGTTACCGGCATCGTGGACCAGAATGACCTCGGCGCCGTAATGCTCAACCAGCTTTCTTCGCTCCTCGCTGACCGAGTCGGGCATGATGATCTTGGTTTTGTAGCCACGGACTGCGCCGACCAGAGCCAAACCAATTCCTTGGTTTCCGCTGGTGGGTTCAACGATGACGGTGTCCGCATCGATCAGTCCCTTTTCCTCCGCATCGCGGATCATATTGTAGGCCGTGCGGGTCTTGATCGAGCCGCCGACATTAAGACCTTCAAATTTCACCAGGATCTCCGCACCGTCCGCAGGGGCGATGTGAGACAGGCGAATGATGGGCGTGTTGCCCATGGCTTCGAGAATGTTGTTGCAGATCATATAGACAATCCCTTCAATGTTTGTATATGGATAAATATATTATAGCAGAACCTCATAAAAAAGGCAAGAGGTTCCTTATAATTTTGTCATTTTTCTTGTTTTTAACAGCGTATATTAAGCATATAAGCGGCCGTTTTTTATTCGGTTTTAATATCAGTAAATGTCGGGGCCTTAAAAATGACCCGAAAATGACTGTTTTATGAATAAAATTGCAAAAACCATGCGAATTCCCTTGACTTTTGTCGAAAAAAGTGTATAATATTCTTGACAATCTAAAAGGAGGAAAAACAGATGTGGTATAGCTGCCAAAAGCAACTGGAACTAAAAATTCATTCTATGCCCAGCGGCTCGGTATTCTGCATTGCTGATTTTGCAGAGCTGGCGGCCCCTAAGACGGTGTCCAAGATGTTGGCGCGTCTGGAGGGGGAGGATGGCATTGAGCGTGTGCTTCGCGGCATTTATTGGAAGCCTGACGGCATTCACACCTCGCCCGATCCCGATCGCGTGGCCAAGGCATTGGCCAGGGAAAACACCTGGCAGCTTGTTCCGTGCGGTAAGACCGCGCTTCACCTTTTCGGTCTTGAGGAAGCAAGCCCCGAGGAGTGGACGTACGTTACCGATGGCACCTACCGCAGTTACTTTTATGACGGAAAAAAGATCAGCTTTCTCCATACAACCGGAAAAATTCTCAGCACGATGTCGGAGAAGACCGCGCTTCTTGTGCAGGTCCTCAAGGCATATGGGCGTGAGCACGTTACCGATGAGCTGATGACGCGTATCGCTTCCTTTTTGAACTTTGAGGATGCCAAGCGTATCTGGGAGGAGAGCCGCCATACCACCGAATGGATCGCAGGTGCGATCTTCCGTATTTTCCAGAAGAAAAAGGAAAAGGTGCCCGGCGAAAATTAACACGAATTACGAGGAACTTTTAAAATGAATACAACAACGATGAACGGCACGCTCTTTGCGCGTATGGTGCGCAACGGCGCGGCCAATTTACACAAGAACCGCGAGATCGTCAATGACCTCAACGTTTTCCCGATCCCCGACGGAGATACGGGCGACAACATGTTTATGACGATGGACTCCGGCTCGGTTGCTGTGAGAAATGTCGAGGATCTCACACTTGAGGAGATGTCCTCCAAGGTTTCCGGAGGAATGCTTCTCGGTGCACGCGGCAATTCGGGTGTTATCCTTTCCCGTATTTTTGCGGGCATTGCCAAGGGCTTCCGTGGAAACGGCGAGGCTGACGTCCGGGACGTGGCCAAGGCCTTTGAGTGCGGTGTGACCGAGTCCTACGGCGCGGTCTCCGTGCCCGTTGAGGGAACCATCCTCACAGTTTACCGTGACGCCGTAAGATATGCCGGCTCGCGCATTCGCGAGGATAGCACGCTTGAGGAATATTTTGAGGATTTTATGACCGAGCTTCGTGCTTCGCTTGACCGTACGCCCGAGCTTCTTGAGGTTTTGAAGGAGGCAGGTGTGGTCGACAGCGGCGGTGCCGGCTTCGTATATATTGCCGAGGGAATGAAGATCGCGCTTGACGGCACCGATCTGGAATCCGAGGCCGGCGAGCCCGCAAAGGCCGCACCCGCTTTGGATATTTCTTCCTTTACCAAGGACAGCGTGCTGGAGTTCGGCTACTGTACCGAATTTCTGCTTCGCCTGCAGTCCTCCAAGACCGATGTGGATGCTTTCGACGAGAACGAGCTGAAGGCCTACCTGAGTAGCATTGGCGAGTCGGTGGTTGCTGTCAAGGAGGACAGCATTGTCAAGGTGCATGTGCATACGATGCACCCTGGTGAGGTTTTGGATCATTGCCAGAAATTCGGCGAGTTTTTGACCATGAAGATCGAAAATATGATGCTCCAGCACAACGCCAAGATCGCACAGAGTAGCGTGGAGATCAAGCCAAGAAAGCCGCATAAGCCGTATGCGATCGTTACGGTGGCATCGGGCGAGGGCATCAAGGAGACCTTTGCGTCGCTCGGAGCCGATGTGGTGATCGACGGCGGACAGAGCATGAATCCGTCGGCCGAGGCCTTTATTGAGGCGTTTGAAAGCCTGGATGCGGACACCATTCTGGTGTTTCCGAACAATTCCAATATCATTTTGACAGCTAAGCAGGCGGCGTCGCTCTATGAAGGTAGCGATGTCCGCGTGATTGGAAATAAGACCATCGGCGAGGGCTATGCCGCCATTTCCATGCTGGATACCTCGTCGGGTGATACCGACGCCATTTTGGCCGAGATCGATGAGATCATTGCCTCCGTGGTAACGGGTACAGTATCAAAGGCTAGCCGTGACACCGAAAAGGACGGCGTTGCCGTTCATAGCGGCGACTATATCGGCTTTGTGGGCGATACCATTTACGTGGATTCGCCGAATGCTACCGAGGCGGCGCTTACGCTGGCTAAGGCTCTGCACGCCGAGAATTATGACGTTATGCTTCTGATCTGTGGCAAGGATCCGGAGCCTGCCGATGCCGAAGATCTTTTCACTAAGCTGAAGCAGACCTACAAGAGAACCGAGATCATAATGATCGACGGCGGTCAGCCTGTTTTTGATTATCTGATGATTTTGGAATAAAGAAAGGAAAAAGTATCATGCAGAATTACGCACTTTTTACCGATACCGATACCGATATCACGCCTGAAATTGCAAGGGAATACGGCTACCACATCATCAGTATGCCGTATTGC
>JAGAUC010000221.1 GCA_017621015.1 Clostridia bacterium
ATAATATACCCCCGACAGATTTCACAAAAAACTGTCAGGGGTATTATTTGTTTACTGCGAATCAAATTGATTTAAACATTCTTATGAGAACCAGCCTTTTGCGGTGCATTTTAAGTTTTCGTTTAAGAAAGCTTGGTTCCGGTTGCCTCGGCCGCTTTTTTGGCGGTGGCGGAGAAGTCACCGTCCACGGTGACAAAGGTTGCCTCGCTCTTGCCCTCAAAGGCCTTCGTGAGAAGTGCCGATGCCACAGTCTCGCTCGGGCAGGCGTACTCGCCCGATGCCATAAGACGGATGACACCGTCATCCTCGGCGTAAAGAATGCCGGCCTGTGCCAGCTCATAGATGGCGTCAAAGGCGTCCGAGATGTCGTTGGAATCGAACTTTGCCAGCTCATAGCGAAGCGACGTAAGGCTGGCCGGCGAGATGGGGGGAACGATGGCTCCCATCATTTTATACTGGAGATTGTTGAGCGCGAGTACAGCACCGCTGGCGCTGTCATACGCATATTTTTTTCCTTCGCTTTTTACTGTGTAAATCATAAGAGATCCTTTTTGTTTTTATTTTCTTTTTCGTTTTTTCGGGGGCTTGTGTGTCCCGATCATAGCGCCCAGCACCGAAAGGAGCGCGGCAACGCCGCGAAGCCCGACGGCAAGCGCAGGAGAATGGTCGGCGGAATACTTGCCGCTGAAAAGCAGAGATACAACAAGCATCGCCGCCAGCAGCATTGCGGCGTTCAAAAGGCCGCACAGAAGGGCCGAGCCGCGGTTGAAGCGTGACGAGAAAAAGCCGCCGAAAAGGGAAGTGACATAGAGAATGCAGAAGGAGACCGGTGTGATATACCGATTGGGATCGGCCAGCGAATACACCACCACCGAGAGAATCAGCGTCAGCGCCGCTCCGATCGCAAGCGAGACAAGAAATCCGCGCAGAGTGGAGCGAAGAATTCCGTCGTTTTTGGGATTTGGCAACGAGCCGCCAAAGGTCTTTGTCCTTCTTTTTGAGGTAGTTCTGTTCATAAAAGCCTCCGCCGAATGTGATTTCATTCTATCCTATTCGGGCGGAGGCAATTTTATGAATGGTTTAGTTCTGAGCGTCCTCAGCGTGTACGTCAACACAGCGAACCGCGCTCTTGAGAATGCGGATCTTTGTGCCGTCGCGGCTGGTCTCAAGCACAAGGGTCTCGTCCTTGATGCTGACGATCTTGCCGATGATACCGCCGATGGTGGTGATCTCATCGCCGACAACCAGTGCGTTGCGCATGCTGTTTACTTCTTTTTCCTGCTTTTTCTGCGGACGGATCATGAAGAAATAAACCAGAGCGAACATAACGACGATCATTACGATCGAGATCCAGCTGCCTCCGGTGGGGGCTGCCTCAGCCTCCAGCAATCGAAACATAGCGTTCATAATTAGCCTCCAAAAGATATTTTAATACATTTATTATAAACGAAAAAACCTCACAATGCAAGAGGTATTTGTAAATATTTTTTAGAAAACGGTTTTTCTTGCAAAATTGTAAAAAATCGGGAGCAACGGTTGCATTTGTTCCGAAAATGTGGTATACTTATAAAGAATATTTTGAGACCGAGGTGCAAGGCAAGATGAAGAATCCGTATTTGGAATGTGGAAAGATCGTGAATACGCACGGCGTGAAGGGTGAGGTCAAGATCGAGCCCTGGTGCGATTCTCCCGGGGTTTTTGCAAAGCTTCCCAAGGTGTTCCTTAAGGAGAACGGTGAATTTGTTGCCTACAAGCTGGTTCGCGCTTCGGTTTTTAAGCAGCTGATCGTGGCAGGTCTTGCCGGCATCGACGATATGGACAAGGCAATGCTTCTCAAGGGGCGGACGCTGTATGCGGCGCGCGAGGATTTCCATTTGAAGAAGGGTGCGTACTTTATCGCCGATCTGGAGGGGCTACCCGTCATGGACGACGAGAGCGGTGTTCTGTACGGAACGCTCCGTGAGGTCATCAACCGCGGCGCATCGGACATTTACGTGATCGACACCGAAAACGGCGAGCGCATGATGCCGGCGGTGGAGGAGTTTGTTAAGCGTGTAGATCCCGAGAAGGGGATTTACATCCGTCCGATCGAGGGCATGCTTGATTGAACTCGGATTTTGGGAGATACGGTATGAGATTTGATATTATGACGCTCTTTCCCGAGCTGGTTACCGGCATTCTTGAGCAAAGCATTATCGGTCGCGCGCAGAAAAGCGGTGTGATCGAGGTGGCGGCGCACAACATTCGGGATCATTCCGAGGACAAGCACCACCGTGTGGACGATACGCCTTACGGCGGAGGCAAGGGGATGCTGATGATGGCACCGCCCATCTGCCGATGCCATTCCGCCATTTTGGAGAAGACCGCGGATGGTGACAAGGAAATTAAAAGAAAGACAATATATCTGTCTCCGCAGGGACAAGTTTTGACACAAAAGAAAGCACAGGAGCTTGCCTCCTATGACCAGCTGATCCTTTTGTGCGGACATTATGAGGGTGTGGATTACCGCGTGATCGAGGAGATTGTGGACGAGGAGATCTCGATCGGCGATTATGTTCTGACGGGCGGTGAGCTTCCGGCTTGCATTCTGGTAGACTGTGTAGCGCGCCTTGTAGACGGGGTGCTGGCGGATAAGGAGTGCTTTGAAAAGGAGAGCCATTCTGACGGTCTTTTGGAGTATCCGCAATATACAAGACCCTTTGAGTTTCACGGAAGAACGGTTCCCGAGGTTCTCATCTCGGGACATCATGAGAACATAGAAAAGTGGAGAGAGGAAAAGGCGCTTGAGCTGACCAAGCAAAAACGGCCGGATCTTCTTGACAAGAAGGGAGAGCAAGGCTGTTGAAGGGAAAATCGGATAAGGCTTTTC
>JAGAUC010000023.1 GCA_017621015.1 Clostridia bacterium
CACCTCACTTTACAAGTATTCGCAATGCACTACATTATATCACAGCTTTTTTCAAAATGCAAGTGTTTTTTCAAAAAAAATAAAAATTTTTTAAAAAATCAGAGCTTTCCTTCGATTTCCCTGCGCAAATGCGCGATTATTTTCTTTTCCAGACGGGAAATATAGGACTGAGATATGCCCAGACGGTCGGCCACCTCCTTTTGTGTCAGCTCCTCGCATCCGTTAAGGCCAAAGCGCAGTGAGACGATCTCGCGCTCGCGCGGCGCAAGCGTGGCCACCGCGCTTCGCAAAATAGCCTTTTCCTCATTCTGCTCGATCTCGTAGAGAATGTTGTCCTCGTCGTTTCCCAGTATGTCGGAGAGCAAAAGCTCACCGCCGTCTCCGTCGGTGCTGAGCGGCTCGTCGATCGAGATCTCCAAGCGAAGATTGGAATTTTTGCGGATATACATGAGGATCTCGTTTTCAATGCAGCGTGAGGCATAGGTGGCGAGCTTGATGTTTTTGTCGGGACGGAAGGTAGAGATGGCTTTGGCAAGCCCGATGGTTCCGATCGACACCAGATCCTCAATGCCGATGCCCGTGCTTTCAAAGCGTTTCGCAATGTATACGACCAGGCGCAGATTGTGCTCGATCAGACGCTTTTTGGCCCCCTCGTCCGGCTCGTCTGACAGTAGCGCGGCCTCCTCCTCACGCGTGAGCGGCGGGGGAAGCAGATCGGGGCCGTTGACGTAATAAACGCCGCCGGGGCGTCCGAAAAGCCTCGCGAGGAATAAGCGGATCTTGAATAACAGCCGTTGCATAGGATTTCCTTCCTTCTTTCTTTTGAGGTGGGGGAGCTTATATGACCAGCTCCGGAGGGATCAAAGCCTTACATTCGTCAAGCGCTCCCCCGAATTCGGTAAAGCCTACAAGAGCATCCACCGTGTGTGTTTGTTTATCGTCCTTTAAAAGGATGCGGTCGGGTCTGAGAGCATACAAAACGCTTTCCGCGTTTGCGGTCTTCAGGGGAATGATGCGAACACGTCGCGCCAGGCTCTCGGTATTTTGGAGCTCGGAGAGGTCGAAGCCTTTTTTGTCGGCCGGGAGCAAAAGCGGAGCAAGGCTTTTGTCCAAAAGGATGACACATCGCCCGTCAAGGGGGTCGCGCAAAAGGTGGCCGCTGTCGCAAAAGGCAAGACACGAGGCTCTGCGACCGCCGAGGCGTACCTCCAGATGAAGGGTTTTTTGACCTGCCTTTCTATGTAAAAATCTTCCGCCAAGCAGGGAGGTAAATGCCGACAAAAGGGCGACAGCAATCAGGATCCACGGAGGAATGTCGGTGCTTTTTTCCAGATCGTCGAGAGGCGGAGAAAGACGGTTCAGCAGCGCAAAGATGGCGGTCATAATGCCTCCGAGAAGCACCGAGGAAAGAAAATACATGACACACAGCGTGAGTAAGGAGCGCCACGATTCGCCGCGCCTTGCAAAGGCGGCCGAACAGATCACCGCGCAAAAGAGCAGATCCACAAGCGAAAGCAACAGGCCCTGTGGCAAAAAAAGCGAGATCACCGAGTAGATGCCGCCACTTGTCGCGGCAAGCACAAAACGAAAAGGGGACATTGGACGCGAGAGTAGCTTTGCCACTAAGAACAGACACAAAAAATCCATGCTGAAGTTGATGAGGAAAAGCAGATCTCCGTAAACGGTCTGTTGCAAGGTGTCTCTCCTTTCGTTGGTCGGTTTCAAGACTATTATAACAAACCGCTTCGGTAAAAAATGTCGGAACGGGGGAGAGACGTCTATTAAAAAAATAAAAAAGAAAATTTGTCGCAAAAAAAGAGTGTTTTTCCTTTTTTTTGAGTATTTTAATTAACGTCTAAAGTTTTTTTGAAGAAAAAGACAGAAATTTGGATTTCGGAGGTGGCATATGTCAAACGTTTGTCAGTTGTTTTTGGAACGTGAGAGGGAAACGCTCTCTCCGTATGCCTGTTTGACGGAAAACACAAAAGGACGCGAGTTTCCGCACACCCCTTGTGACAACCGTACCGAGTTTCAGCGGGACAGAGACCGTATCATTCATTCGGAATCCTTCCGATGCCTGATGGGCAAGACACAGGTGTTTTTAGCACCCAATGATGCGCATTATCGGACGCGTCTGACGCATACGCTGGAGGTCTCGCAGATCGCGCGCATCATCTGCCGCGCCCTTCGCCTGAACGAGGATCTTTGTGAGGCCATCGCGCTTGGTCACGATCTTGGGCACACGCCCTTCGGCCACGCGGGCGAGGAGGCTATGCAAAAGTGCTATTCGGCGGATTTCACCCATTATAAGCAAAGTCTTCGTGTTGTGGAAAAGCTGGAGCGCGGCGGCAAGGGACTGAACCTCACCTGGGAGGTGCGGGACGGCATTGTCAATCACACGGGCAACAGCAAGGCATCCACACTCGAGGGACTTATCGTAAAATATGCCGACCGGATCGCTTACATAAACCACGATATCGACGATGCCTGCCGTGCGGGCATTCTCAAGCAGGATGACATCCCAAAGGATATTCGCGAGGTGCTTGGCGATCGCCACAGTAAGCGGATCAACACCATGGTGACGTCGGTCATCCGCTTCAGCACCGATAAGCCCGTGATCGGAATGGAGCCCGAGATTCAGGAGGCGACCGATGCGCTCCGGCAGTTTATGTTCCGCGAGGTGTATACCAATCCGGAGGCCAAGGGCGAGGAAAGCAAGGCTAAGGCATTGCTTGTACGCCTATTTGACTATTACGTAAAGAATCCCGAGAAGATGCCGTCTCTTTATTTCAAGCATACGCAGGATGAGCCGATCGAGCGCTGCGTTTGCGACTATATTTCTTCGATGACCGACCGATATGCGATCGAATGCTACAAGGAATTGTTTATTCCCGAGGTTTGGAGGG
>JAGAUC010000222.1 GCA_017621015.1 Clostridia bacterium
GGGAACTTTTTCAAAAGTTCCCCCACACGTTTCCCCACCGACAATTCAAAATTTGAAGATCAATAGGTCGGGGAGTCGAGGTACCATTCGCCGTCCACGAGGACAAAGCGAAGGGTGACGTTCAGGATGTTGTCCTCGTCGCCGACAAGGTAGGAGTCGATCGAGAGATTGACGTGGGTGGCACGGCTGGGGCGCGTGATCTCCATGGAGTCGAAGTCATAGCGGCGCTGCTTGCCGTCCAGGAAATCAAAGCTGTCCTCCTCGCTCATGGCATAGCGCAACAGGCGGTGGCCGTCCATCAGGTAGCGCGCGGTGGTAACCGTGCCGCTACTTGAGTCGGCGTAGCCGTCAAACGCCATGGTATAAATGCCCTTAAGATAGTCGGCGCTGTAGACCTTCTCGGCGGCCTCCTTGATGCTGTCAATGTCGAGGTAGCCTGCGTTTTCCGTTACGATCTCGTAGGCGTCATAGCCGGCGCTCAGCTCGTCGTAAATGCGGTGCTCCTTGGCAAACTCGCCGTCTCGTGCGTAGGTTTCAAGACCGGCGCCGAAAAAGATATCGTTGATGGCATAAGAAGCCTCGATCAGCTCGACAAAGCGCCCTCTGACCGTTTCAAGCTCAGGCGTGCCGCACGAGCAAAGGGGGAGTGCCATCACAAGGCAGAGAAGCAGGGATAAGATGCGTATTGTTCTTTTCATAAGGAAGACTCCTTTTGTTCTTTTACCGTAAGGCAGGATTCCATGCCGTAATAGGCAAAGCATTTTACAGCCTCGGCGGATATGATCTCACCTGAAATGAGAATGGGGATGGCAGGCGGACAGCCGACCGAGGGAGAAGCGAGAATCTTACCCACCGCCTTGTCAAGCGGTGTTTGCTCGCTTGCCGTAAGCATAGCCTCTCGCGGCGAGAGTGCCGCGACAGAGCGCGGTGCCGCGGGCGGTGCCTCGCAGATCGGTGGCCTTTTGGGAAGTGCTGTAAGGGTCTTTTTCAGACGTTTTACATCCTTTGCCGTGGTGTCGGAGGAGAGCATCAGCACCACAAAATCGGGGTCGCAGAATTCACAAACAATGCCGTGCTTCTCAAGGATCCGTGCCAGCTCATCGCCCCTGTAGCCGTAGGATTTGGTCGCAAGCGTCAGCTTGATCGGCTCGTCGCCGATCAGCAAAAAGCCCTTATCCTTCAGCGCCTGTCCCAGCTTGTCTGCACGAGCCGCCACAACCGAAAGCTTTTTCGGAAGCGTGGTGGCCAGAAGTCGGTTGGTCAGATCCAGCGAGGCCAGCGTGAGATACGAGGGACTGGTGGAGGCAAACAGCGCGAGTGCGCTCTTGGCCTCCTTTGCCAGAAGCGGATCGGCGTTCTTGGCGATATGAAGATACGCGCCGCCCGTGAGGGTGGGGAGCGTTTTGTGTGCGGAGTCACAGCAGATATCTGCACCAAGGTCGATGGGGTGGAGCGAGGGCTGCAAAAATTTCAGATACGCGCCGTGTGCATTGTCGACAGCCAAAAGCGTGCTGTGCTTGCGACAAAGCGCGGAAAGGTGCGCGATATCCGCGCGGTTTCCGAGGTAGTCGGGCGAGGTGACATACAGCGCGGTGAATTTTTGTTCACTCAGCTTTTGTTCAAGCTCTTCCAAATTCAGCTCGCACGAAAGCAGGGAGTCCCCTTTGGAAAACAGCCACTCCACCTCGATATCCAGAAGGGCGAGGGCCGACAAAAAGCTTTTGTGCGCGTTGCGCGCGGCCAGAATGCGTGGCTTTTCGCCGCGAGAAGCGGCCAACCTTTGGATGAGCAGAAGCATGGCGCGAATGCAAAGCGACGAGCCCTCGGTGGAATACAGCGTCTGTGCTGTGCCGAAAAGGGCGGTGGCGTTTTGCTCGCTCTCGCGAATGATCCCGCTCGCGTGATAGAGCTCGTCCGCACCGGCAATTTCGGTGATGTCCATCGGCTCGGCGCCCAGGTGCATCTTACCCTTGTGTCCGGGCATATGAAGCCGCACCGCGTTTTTTTTGCGGTAGGCTTTTACAAAATCAAGGATGGGTGTTTTCATGCCTTTGTCGCGTAGCGCTTGGCGATCTCAAGGAAAATGGCGCATTCCATACGCTTACGGAACAGCTCACAGCCCGGCGCATAGGTGCCGAGAATGCTTCCCGTGGCGTGGAAGGCGTTGGCGGCACAGCCTCCCGAGCAATAAAGCTTGGCCCAGCACTCGGCGCATTCGGGGCGTGAGTAGACGTTGCATGCCTTGAACTCCGCCTGGCGGGCGGTGTTGGTCACGCCGTCCCAAATGTTTCCGAGCTTAAAGTCCTCGTTGCCCACAAACTGGTGGCAGGGGTACAGGTCGCCTGTGGGGGTGACA
>JAGAUC010000223.1 GCA_017621015.1 Clostridia bacterium
CGCTGGATCCCAAAAGGGACAAAGATTGAAAATTATTCTGACGCCTATCTGACTAAGGTCGAGAGGTGGCTTAATAACTATCCGCGCGGAAAGTATAACTATCAATCGAGCGAAGAACTATTCGCTGCTGAACTCTCAAAACTCGGTATCAAAAATTTTTTTGAGAAATTTTACAGAAACACTTGACAAATTACCAAATCTCCACGAATCCAAAGCATAAAAATTCGCTCATGACGGAAAGGTCGCGTCCGTCATGAGCGATGGATTTTTTGTTATTTTGCAGCAAAATACTCCGAAAGCCCCACCGCGTGGTCGCTGATGCGACGCACCGAAGCGGCAAAGGCGAGATATTTTCCCTCACAGACCGTGAGAACCGTTCGCACAAGTCCGCCGTCTGCGGTTTGTCGACTTCCGATCGTAAAGGTCTCGCTTCCCCCTCGCGCCTTCAGCACCGTTCCGTCTGCGAGGTTCTCACACGCGGGATCCTCGACCTCGCGGCTCACCGAATCCACAAGGCTTCCGTCGGAAGCATAGGTATAGACCGTAACCACCGAGTGGAAATTGCTGTTATAAATGCCCTTGTTGACGTTTTGATTGGACGCCATGGGCTCGCCGCGGTAGATCTCCTCAAACTCGCCGACCTCGGCCGCCGTCAGAAGCCGCCCACTCTCATCCATAAAGGTGTTCGCGTGGCGATCGGTGCCGTAGGTAACGTGGCACATATACATGGTGTTGTCCGTGCCCACCTTGCGGTAAAGGCCCTGGTCGTTGTCGCGGAAGCGGTACCACGTCCAGCCCACCGCGGCTCCCGACTCCAGAAGCGTGAGCGCGTAATGCTCGTAATAATCCGCGCGGTTTTGTTGGGTCTCGACCAGCTGTCCCGCGCCGCAGGAGTTGGCCAGCGGATAGCCGCTGGCGTCAAGAGAGTCCGCCGCCTTGGCATAAAACTCGGTCACGATAAAGGGCTTGCCCGAGTAGCGATAAATATTGCGGATGGTCTCAAGGCTCGGGTTGGCGTTTCCGTAAAGGTTGACGGTAACGATATCCAGATAGTAGCCTGCCGCACGCAAATAGCCCTCGTCGGTAAGACAGGTATGGTACACACGCGAGCCGATATACATATGATTGGGATCGGCGGCGCGGAGCGCCTCGCGGCAGACCTTACTGTATCTGGCGTACAAAAAGCCAAGGAATTCACTGTTCATTTTGGCATGCTCGGGAGAGCTCTGGAAGGCGGCAAGCGTCGGCACCGCCGTGCCCATTCGCCGCGCCACCCACGTCCAAGCCGTCGCGTAGGAGAAGGCGTTTGTGGGCTCGGTGGGATCCAGCAGCAGATAACGGTCGAGAATATCGGGTCCGGCCGGCTGCTCGTTGTCGGTGGTATAGCCAAAAAGATTGGACATTTGAGCATAGCCGCGGCTGCCGATCAGCTCACCAAGGCTCTCGCGCGCATATTTCACGAAATCGGGATCAAACACATTGATGGTGTTGTTGTGGGGATACAGTCCCTCACAAAGCGTGGCACGCCCGATGCTGTTCATATACGGGCGGATGACGCTTGTACCCACGACCACGGCAAGCCCGTTTTGCTGCTCCAGAAGCCGATCCACGTCGCCAAGGTGATCCACCGTAAAGCCGATCTCCTTCAGCGAGGCGGAAATCTCCCGATAATAGGTCTCCCTATCGCCGTATTTTTCCAGCGAATAGTGCTTATGATTGTCCGAATCGCCAAGGCAAACGGTGTTGATGCCAATGGCAAAAAAGGGGTTGCCGAGAGGGTCGATGATATAGGTGCGCACGCCATGCTTTTCGGTGTGGAAGAAGCCGGTTGCCTGCCCCTTGAAGCCGGCGTTGGCAATGCCGCCGTACACGTCCTTTTCCACCCTTTTGTGCCCGAAGGGCGAGGCCAGAAAGGGCGTGCCCTTGGAGGTACCCAACGTCTCTACCGTACGAATGTATTTTTCCGGGTGACTCTCGTCAAAGCCGACGCGCCCCCCGTTCTCGGTCCAGCAGCAGCTCGGGATCCACTTCATCTCACGGGTAAAGTCACCGGTGGGCACAGTAGCGGCGTAGCCCCGGGGCGCAAGCTCGCCCAGCTCCTCGTGATAGATAAGGTTTCCCTCCCCGTCACGAGGGAATATCCTGTCACTAAGACCGCCAAACCACTCGTCCGCAAGCATCTCGGCGTAGCCCCAGGGCTCAAAGCCGCAATTTTCGCTTTGCGGCAGATCAAATACCACCGAGCCGAGCGCAGGTGTGCCAAGCTCGATCACGGGCTTGCCGTAGTGCGACTCCTTGGAGCTCATAAAGATGACGATGGCGTCCTCATGTCCCTCGTTGGACACACAGAAGGAGACCGTGATGCTGCCGTCCGCGCCGCGCGCCTGCTTTTTCAGGTGCTCGCGGATGTCCACGTTCAGATAGCCGCCCTCGCAATGAATATCCTTGGCCAGGAGCTCGCCCGTGGCCGCCAGTTCCCGATGGTTGTTGTAATTGAGCGCATCCTCGGTCCACTTGGTATCGGTGGCAAACACCGACATATTGTAATATTTCCGCGTGGGTCTATGCTCGGTGCCCATCACGAAAAGGCGAAGCCGCGCGGGACTTCCCCCGTCCAAAAGCCTCACCGCCTCCTCGTCCAGCGTAAACTTAAAATAGGAGGCGCGGTAAAGATCGGTGTCTGCGTCACCGGTGTTGCGGACCTGAAGCCGATCGGTCTTGCCATAATTGGTGGTGCGGTGCTGGTAGTTTTCCTCGTTAAAGATAAAGGTGTCGTCACTCGCCACCACCTCGTAGGTCTTCTCGGGCTCGCTCGAAAGCACGGGCTTGCCGTCCTCGTCCCTCTTACCGCCATAGTACAGCACCACCGCGGTGCCGTAGCGGCGCAGACCGTATGCGCCCAAAACGAACGGGCGGACGACCAGCTCAAACGCTTTTTCGGTCGGCAGAGCCAACAACGTGACCTGCACGTTCTTCTCCGAGAACGTCACACGCACGTCCCACGGCTTAGCAACGGGGATGCCCTCCTCGCCCGGCATCAGGAGCGCCGCCTCGAAGCTCGGCTCCCCCTGGGAGCCGAGCATAAAGCTAAGGGACGCGTCAAAGCCCGTAGCCTTGACGTTTTCGATTTTACATCCAAGATACGAAACCACGCTCTCGCGGCAAAACGCCTCGTTTTGCGCCAGCTCGGGAATGGTTGCTGTTTTCATGGTACTGTCCTTTCTCATTCGTTCTCGTTTGCGTCAAAATAATTCACGATGCCCATCATGTGATCGCTGATGCTTTGGATCGCGCCCGAAAGCGCCAGATATTTACCCTTGTAAACGGTAAGAACCGTCTCGGTGTAGCCGCCGTCCTCGCCCACCACTGTGCCGACGGTGAAGGTCCTGCCGTCCTTGCGTGCGGTCAGCGTCGTTCCATCTGCCGGGTGCTCGCTTTCGGGCGTCAGCACTTCATAGCTCTTGGAATCGGTCAGCTTCCCATTACGGTCATAGGTGTAGACCGTCACGGTCGAGTTGAAATTGTTGTTATACACACCCTTGTTGATGTTCTGGTTGGAGGCCATCGCATCCCCCCAGTACGTGGTGTAATAAATGCCGCCGATGTCCTTGGCGGGCAGAATGTTTCCGTGCTCATCCATAAAGGTGTGCGCTGTCGGAAGCTCGCCGTAGGTCACGTAAAGCATAATAAGCGTATTGCTGCCCGTGCTGTAAAGGCTCTGGTCGTTGTCGCGGAAGCGGTACCACACCCAGCCTACACACGCCTTGGACTCGAGAAGCGCCATCGCGTAGTGCTCATAGTAATCGGCTCTCTCCCTTTGGGTCTCGACCACGATGCCCGCACCGCAGGAGTTAGCAAGCGGATAGCCGTTGGCGTCAATGGCATCCATGCCCTTGGCAAAGAATTCCGTCACGATAAAGGGCTTGCCCGAATTGCGGTAAATGCCCGAAATGGTCGTCGCAAGCGGATTCATGCCGCCATAGAGGTTGATGGTCAGAACGTCCAGATAGTAGCCCGCGGCTCGGTGATAGCCCTCGTCGGTATAGCACAGACCGTGCGCGCGTGAGCCGAGATACATATGATTTTGATCGACCGTGCGGATGGCATCGCGGATGACGCCGTAATTTCTCGCATACACAAAGGCGAGGAATTCGCTGTTAAGCGCCGCGCGGTCGGGCGACTCCTGTACGTCCGCCAGCGTAGGAACGGGGTTATCCAGCCGTCTGGCCAGCCAGGTCCACGCCGTGGCATACGAGAAGGCGTTGCCGGCATCCTCGTCGGGATTGAGCATCAGATAACGCTCCAGAATGTCCTTGCCCGAGGGAAGCTCGTTGTCCACCGTATAACCGAAGACCTGCGGATTGTCGGCATAGCCACCCGCTTTGATGGCCTCGGGAATGATGCTGTTCATGCTCTTTTCGAAATCGGGATCGAACACATTAAGCGTATTGTTAAACGGGAACACACCCTCGCTGACCTGCTCGCGTCCGATCGAGGCCATATAGCGGCGAAGGCCGGGAAGCATAACCACCGCAGGAAGTCCGCTTTGCACCTCAAGAAGAGTAGCGTAGTCACTCTCAAAGGCCACGTTGACGCCCATCTCCTTCAGCGAGGCGGTGATCTCTTTGAAGTAATTTTCTCTTGTTTCAAATGTGCTTAGCGAATACGCCTTTTGGTTGGCCGTGGAGCCAATGCTCACGTCATTCATACCGACCGCGAAAAAGGGATTGCCCAGGGGATCGATGATATAGGTGCGCACGCCGTGCCTTTCGGTATGGAAGAAGCCGGTGGCCTCGCCCTTAAAGCCGGCATTGGTAATGCCACCGTAAACGTCGTACTCCGAGAGGGTCTCGGCATAGCTCGATTCCAGGAACCGATTGGCCGCACTTGTACCGAGCGTGCTGAGCGTGCGGGCAAACTTCTGCTGCTCCCACTCGGCATCGCTCACCTTGTAGCCGCTCGCCGCCTTGTTTGTCCATACGGTATCGTATTTCCATACGATCTCTTGCGAAAAGTCTCCCTTAGCATCGGAGGCGGCATAGCCCAGGGGGGCAAACGCCCCAAGATCATCATAATAGATGACGTCTCCGTTTTCATCCTTCGGATAGATCTTATCGCGAAGGCCGCCAAACCACTCGTCCACCAGCATTTCGGCATAGCCGAAGGGCTCGTAGCCGGCGTTGGCCATCTTGCCGTAATTGAGCGAAAGATCGTACATCGAGTTTTTGATCTCAATGGTCGGCGCATAGCCCGACTCCTTGGAGCGCAGGCTGATGAGCGCCGCGTCGGCGCCGCCCGCATTGGAGATACGGAAGGACACGGTCAGCGTTCCGTCCTCGGCCACAAGCTGCTCGCGCAGATATCCGAGAACGTCGATGGAGATATATCCCTCTCTCTTAAAGGGGCCCTCGTAGACCAGATCCTGCGTGGCACCCATACGGTTGTCGGTATGCGACTTGTAGGTCAGCGTGCTCTCCTTCCAGTTGCTGTCGGCGGCGTGAACGAGAAGATCGCCGTCCTTACCCTCCACGCTCTTGACATAAATGCGGAGCTTGGCGGAGACCGCCGAATCCAGTGCCTTTACGGTGTCGGCATCCAGCGTGAACTGAACGTACGCCGCCTGATAGTCATACGTGTTGACGTCGCCCGTGTTCTTGACATAAAGCGTGGTCGCGTCACCAAACGCGGTAAGACCGCTTCCACCGTGATTGAAGATATAGGTGTCATCGGTGGCCGCCACCGAGATGGTATGGCTCTTTTTAGCCTCCAGAATGGGATAGCCATCCGCATCCCGCTGACCATCATACGAAAGCGTGACCGAATTGCCGTAGCGGCGAATGCCGTCCATCCCGAGTACGTACGGACGAACCACCACCTCAAGCACCGTGCCCGTCGGCCAGATGGGAATGTCGTCCACCCGAAGCGCCGCCAGATAACTGTAACCAAAGGTATCCTTGGCAGAATACGTATTGCCGAGCGAATCGCAGACCGTCTCGTAAACCACCTTGCTGCGGGCCCCCAGCGTGTCCGCCACCAGCCTACCCTCGTCGTCGGTATCCAGAAGAATGACCTCGTAGCCAATGCGGTTGTAGCCGAGATCGTTGACGCCAAGCACCGTGCGAAGCGAAAATTTGCCGTCCTCGGGCTTTGTCACCTGATAGCCCACGTAGTCCGCCGCCGGCTCGCGCTTGAGCTCAATGGTGTACTCGCTGTCGGTCTTGACGATGAGGTTTTTCATCTCCACCTGCCAGGAGTCAAAATAGTTGTCGAAATAGCGGACCGCATACGAGGAGTATACATTGGGGTCAAAGCGGATGATGTTGAAATCCAGCATCTTTTCGCCGTTGATAAACATCTCGCTGATACCGCTCTGCGGCGTAAAGACACAGCGGATGTTGTACCATTTTCCCAGCTCCAGCTGAATGTCGGTCTTGCCCGCACCGTCGTTGCCCGTATACAGATACCCCTTGCTGTCAATGCGTACCGCGTTAAAGCGGGTCGGGGTCTGCGTGGTCTTGTTTTCATAGATCCAGCAAAGGAAAGAAAGCGGACTCTGCTCGGGCGTGTAGTTCTGCGCATCGCGCACGCCCGTCGGGAACGCGTTAAAATAGAAATCTCCCTCCAACGAGAAGGTGCGGTAGGTGCCGAGGATGTTATTGTCATCCCAAATAAAGAACGCGCCCCTCTTGTAGTTGGAGACGTACGGTGTGCCGTCCTCGGTCTCCAGGCGATTCCAGCTTCCCTGTCGGTCCTCCACCTTGTAACCCGCCTCGGTGTCGGTAAGAAGATTCCACACAAGATCGTCGGCCGAAGCGCTCATCAAAAGACCGAGTGCCACAACCGTCATAAACAACGCGGTCACAAGCAGCCGACCGAGACCTGACATTTTTTTCGTTTTCTTCATAGCAATTCCTTCCCCTTGTTTTTGGTTACTCGGACATATTTTCACTTTATTATACACGATAACTCAACAATTTTGCAAGAAAAAAACAATATAAGCAATAGACAATAATTTACTTTTTGTAAAACCTATAACCTTTAAATTTTGATTTGTCGATGCGTTTTCGTCTGCTGGGGATACGGTCGCTTTTTGAAAAAAAGCTCCGCAAAAACTTTTACTGAATGGGTCTGCACAAACTTCACGTCATTTTAGACGGAAAGCCGCAAGGCTTCCCGTCAGCGCAATCCCGCACACCGACAAAGAGAGCTTGCTCTCTTTTCGGCGTGAGGAATTGCGCGCCCGAGACCTTCTCACGC
>JAGAUC010000224.1 GCA_017621015.1 Clostridia bacterium
AGCTTCTCGCCCCGTATTTTTTCCATCCGTGCAAATTCAATGCATATCCAAGTTTGATTAACACTTGTGGTTCTGATGGGAATTCTTCAGCCGCCGCACGGAGCAATTCAACACATTCCGTCATATCTCCCAGACCGTTAATTGCCGTTTCGGCTTTATCCAATATGGATCTCAATTTTTCTTGTCTGTCTTTGCTATATCCAAATAGTTCATCAATGCTGATGTTGAAATAATTAGCAATGGCAGGTATCAGCTCCATATCGGGATAACCACCGTTTGCTTCCCAACGCGAAACTGCCTGAGGGCTGACTCCAAGAGCATTGGCCAAATCCTCTTGTTTTCTGCCATCGCGCTGTCGCAGTTGCTTTATCTTCTCACCTATCTTAATATTCATACTCTGACCTCCAGTTATTGATATCACCGGTGTGATTATATTTTATCATATAAGGGTGCAATAGTCAATTATCAATTCGTTGTTTAGCAATCAAGCATTACTTGTTTTTTGGAATAAAAAAGACATGCTCAAGACTGAACATGTCTTTTCAAATGTACCTGCTTTATCGCAGGCGCCACAACGGACTCCGTTTTTTGTGTGTAAATTGAAGGTTCTCGGGGAGAAACGTGTAGGGGACTTTTTGAAAAAAGTCCCCCAAACGTTTCTCCTTACAGCGAGGGGAAGCCGGCGCGCGCATGGGCCTCAAGCATTTCGTCACACATCTTAACGATGTCGTCAATGGAAAGCTCGGAGCCGGTGTGCGGGTCGAGCATGGCGGCCTGATACAGGTGCTCCTTCTTGCCGGTGACAGCGGCCTCGATGGTGAGAAGCTGAGCATTGATATTGGTCATATTCATCGCGGCGCACTGAACGGGAAGTCTGCCCACGTGCGTGGGGTGAATGCCCTGACCGTTAACAAGGCAGGGAACCTCAACGCAGGCGTCGGCAGGCAGGTTGTCGATAAGCCCCTGATCGAGAACGTTACCGCCGATCTCGTAGGCGGTATTGGTCATTACGGCCTCCATGATTCGCGAGGCGTACTCACGCGAGCGCGTATGCGTGATGTCGCCGCCGTTCAAAAGCTCCTCTTTCTGCTTCTGCCAGTTTTCGATCTGGCGGACGCAACGGCGCGGATACTCGTCCAGCGGAATTTGGTAGCGGTCGATGAGCTCGGGGTATTTGGACTTGATGTAGAAGTAGTTGTACTCGGCGTTGTGCTCCGAGCTTTCGGTGCAGTAATAGCCGAATTTGTCAATGTAATCGAAGCGAACGAGATTTTTGATCACACCCTTTTCCAGCTCCTCACGGGTGCGCTGCTTGATCAGGGGATACAGGTCGTTGCCATCCTTGTCCTTGATTTCAAGAAGCCAGGCCATGTGGTTGATGCCGGCGATCAGCTCGCGGCCAACCTGAACCTGCTCCGAAAGGCCAAGCTGCTTCAGGAGATGCGAGGTGCATACCTGCACGCTGTGGCAAAGGCCGACGGTCTTAACGCCCGTATATCTCTGCATATAACCCGAAAGAATGGCCATGGGGTTGGTGTAGTTGAGGAACCAGGCGTCGGGGCAGACCTCCTCCATATCGGCGGCGAAGCCCTCCAGCACCTTGATGGTACGCAGGCCGCGGAAGATACCGCCGATGCCGAGCGTGTCGGCAATGGTCTGACGCAGGCCGTATTTCTTGGGGATCTCGAAGTCGATCACGGTGCAGGGCTCGTAGCCGCCCACCTGAATGGCATTGATGACAAAGTTGGCGCCGCGGAGCGCCTCCTTGCGGTTTTCCACGCCGAGGTAGCACTTGACGCGTGCAATGCCCTCGTTGTATTTTTGGTTGAGCAGCTTGATGACCTCATACGACTCGGCCAGGCGGTCGCCGTCAATGTCATACAGCGCGATCTCGCAGTCCCGAAGAGCGGGCGTCAAAAGGGTGTCGCCCAGAACGTTTTTGGAAAAGACGGTGCTTCCCGCACCCATAAATGTGATCTTCATAAAAAATCTCCTTTTGGGTTTTTCTTTATTTTACAGGAAAAATGATGCAAATTCCATTGACATTTGTGTCACTTTCATGTTAAAATGTTGCAAAAGGAGGTGCGGTTATGGAACAAAACGTCTTTTTTCACCGCGCGCGGCCGTACAGCGATCTGGTGATGCTGTTTGCGGGCGAGGAGCAATGTGCGCCGAGTCACAGCTACGGGCCGCACATTCGCGAGTATTACATTTTGCACTTTTGCCGACGCGGCAAGGGCGTGCTGATAAACAAGGACGGCGTGCACCGCGTTTCGGCGGGGGAGCTTTTTGTGATCCGCCCGGGCGAGGTCACCACCTACCGCGCCGACGAGCGCGAGCCGTGGGAATACGTCTGGCTGGCCTTTCGCGGCGAGACGGCGGAGGTGTTTTCGGGCGAGCGGTCGGTGTTTTCCTATCCTCCGGAGGCCTTCGGGCGGTTTCTGGAGCTGGTGGCGCACCGGGAGGAGGCC